>PAVX01000049.1 GCA_002713285.1 Flavobacteriales bacterium | reverse complement strand
GATGAATATGAATTTACTGTTGTTGACCAATATGGTTGTAGTCAAACTATTGAAATTATTATACCAACACCTCAAGAACCAATTAATGTAAATATTGTTGATTCTAGTGATTATAACGGTTTTGGTGTTTCATGTAATGGTGGTAATGACGGGTTTTTTGATATTGTTATTGCTGGTGGTTTAGGTGATTACACAGTATCTCTTTATAATACATTATCTAATAATGGTTTAGAAGATTTAATTGGTAGCACAGTTTCATCTGATTATTGTTCTGTTTTTTCATCCGATTGTAATGATATTATTAATTCTTCAGATTTTGATTCAAATTTTTTATTTTCAGTAGGGAGTTATTATTTAACTGTAACTGATACTTTAGGTTGTTCGAATATTGACAACGGAATCACTCTTGATTTAGATGGTAATACCATTTCGTATTATGAAGTTGTTATCTCGGAACCTGATATTTTAGAAATTTCTTCAAATGTAACGAATGTTTCCTGTAATGGATTGTCTGATGGTAGTATTGAATTAATAATAAATGGAGGTGCTCCTCCTTATAGTATTAATCCGGGTTGGACAGATTCGGATATTGTTGAAGAGTATTTGCCTGGAGAAGTGATTGCTCTCAGTGGGTTTGCCGCTGGTGAGTATCAAGTAGCGATTGAAGATGCAAACTATTGTTTTGCTCTTCATGAATTTACTATTACTGAACCTGAAGAGTTAATTGTCTCTTTAATTTCAGCTAGTAATTATGATGGATTTGGTGTTTCTTGTAGTGGAGCATTTGATGGTAACATAGAGTATGAAATAACTGGAGGAACGCCTATATTTGAAGGACCTCCTGCTATTTATCCACAATTAATATTTGTCAATGAAAACTATGAAAATGTAGTGGGCATCGATCCAAACACTCCAAATTTACCTGCGGGAATATATTCGGTTTATGCTATAGATCTAAATGGATGTGTTTCAGATACACTAGTAGTTGAACTTACAGAGCCTGATGGTATGCAGTTAATGGGAGAAAACACGCTATCTTCTGATTATGTTAGTGATTATAATGGTTTTGAGGTGTCATGTTCTAGTGGACAGGATGGTCAAATTGGTGTTGATAATTTAATAGAGGTAGAAGGTGGTATTGGCCCATTTGTATATACATGGTATTTAGGTAGTGTAGATCCTGAAAACGAACTTGATGCAACTTGGTTTGGCTCTAATGAAACCTCTTTAGATGGTGTAGGGGTTGGAACCTATATTTTAGTTATTTCTGACCTTTCTGATCCTGATGGTTGTGAATTAGAATTACCTCCATTTATTTTAGAGGCTCCAAGTGAAATAGGTATTGCTTCTCCATCGATAAACTCAGATGGAGAATCAATTAATATGATTGTTGATTATAATTTAGATGGTATAGAAGATGATTGGGCGCAAGATGTGTCGTTTGTGTTAAATTCAGAAGATCCGGAAGGTTATCTTAATGGAAATCTTTTAATATTTGGTGATTATGGGGTCTCCTGTTATGGTTCTGGTAATGGTTTTATAAATATTGAAGTAGAGAATGGAACTGGTGAGTATTATTATCAATGGACAGCGCAAGATTTTAATGGCGAATCTATTGATTTACTAAATCAAGAAAATAATGAAGATTTACTTTCTTTATCAGCAGGAATTTACACGGTGATTGTGACAGATCAAAATTATTATTTCAATGACTTAGATTCCACATTATTTAATAGTTTTTCAGAGTGTTATGTTTCTCAGACATTTATTTTAGAAGAGCCTAGTAGTCCTGTTGAAGTGGATGTATATGTTCATCATTTTACTAATAACAGTTATTCGGAGGATTATATAGATTTGATTAGCTCTCCAGACACCATACTTTATCAAGATGGAGATATTGTTGATTATGGTGTTTCTTGTTATGGTGAGGATGATGGACTTATTAATATAGATGTTTCAGGAGGAACAGGTGTGTACACATACAAGTTAATGCTGGGTGATAGTTTAGTAGAGTTCGGTGACTTGAGTTTAGAAGACTTTTTAGACACCCCTGAGTTTAATATATCTAATGATTTAACAGCAGGAACGTATATGTTATATGTTACAGATTCTAATTATAATACTTATGTTAATGATTATTTAAATATTTTGAATTCATTTGATTACACAACTTGTTACTTTGAAATGGAGATTGTAATTACTCAACCAGATGAACTAATTATTACTTATGAATTAGAGAATTATAATGGATATAATGTTTCATGCTTCGGTGTTTCAGATGCTTTTATTGATGTTTCCGTTTCTTGAGGAATAGGTAATGGTCAAGAATATAATTACATATATTCTTGGGAAGGAGAAGGGCTTGATGGGCAAGATAATTTACCAGATATCAATGGCCTTTCTGCAGGAACGTATACATTAACTGTGTATGACAATTTATATTGGTGTCAAACAGATACAACAATTACTATTACTACACCAGATCCCATTGAATTTAATGTAAATCAATTAACGTATGCTGAGAGTTGTTTTAATATTTCTTGTTTTATAGATGAAGATAATGATGGACTTAATGATGTCTCTGATGGTCAAATTACATTAGATTTGCCAATTTTTTCTAGTGCAGGTTTAGGTTTTTCTCATTATTGGACATATAATGATACTATTATAGATTTTGAAAACAATCTTCCAGTAAGTCTTTTTCCTGCTATTACAGAAATGTCTAATGATGGATACCCAACTGGCATCGATGGCTTGTCAGCAGGTTATTATCATTTATATGTTGAAGATGATTCTACAAACTGTAATAATGTATTTGGACCGATTTATATATCTGAGCCACAGTTCTTCTCATCTACTATAGATAATGTGACTATATCTGATTTTGATGGTATTCTTGGAGATAATGATTACAATGGTTATAGTGTGAGTTGTGCTGATGCGGAAGACGGTGTTATTACTGTTGAAATAGAAGGTGGTAGTGGTATATATAATGTTTTATTTTTTGATAGCGATGGGGTTCAGATTAATGAAATAAGTGCAGTATTAGATCCACAGCCTTGTGAAATAGATCTCACTGTTAATCTGGATATAGATGGTGATGGCTTATTGAATTGGGAAGATGATGATATAGATGGTGATGGTGAGTATGATCAGAATGGTAATTGTATTTCTAATTGTAATAATGCTGCAATTTATGATTTTGAAGGTGATTGTCTCTCAAATTGTGAAGATAATGATGATTTACCATATTATGCAGGACCGATGTCAACAATTGTAGAGTTAGGTGGTTTAGCAGCTGGTGTCTATTCAATTACTATTAGTGATGGTTCCTGTCAACCAATGCAAGTAATTGATGGTATCGAATTAATTGCACCTCCTAATCTTTTGCACCTAGATTCTGACTTAACAACTGAAGAGTTGGATCTTGTTATATCTACAGATGTTTCATGCAATGGAGCTAGTGATGGTTCAATTTTTACAAATTTCTTTGGTGGCTTACCAAATAATTGGAATTGGGGATTATATTATAGTGGTACAGATTCTCTTGTTTATATAAATGGAGAGGCTGTTGTTGGTATTAATTTGATTGAACCAGGAGAGATATTTATTGAAAATCTTCCTGCTGACACATTTGATTTAATTGTCTATGATATCAATGGTTTTTATGTTACAGATGACAATTTTGCAGACTTAGGCTTGTCAGCAGATCCAGAGTATTTATATTTCAATAATGGCTGTTATGCTTCTCAAGATAATATTATTATACATAATCCGCCATCGATTGATACAGTTGATTTTATTATTAATCACCCTTGTTTTAATAATTTAGAAGAGTGTGATTCTACTGGATCTATTGCATTTGATATAATAGGTGACAATTCTCCATTTAATGTATATTTAACGCCATTAAACTTTCTTGATGATGACAATAATACTGATTTGTTAGGTTCATTTGATGATAATGTAACAATTTCTAATTTAACATGTGGTAATTATGAGATCTTCATTGAAGATGCTAATCTTTGTTCAGATACAGTGTTGATTTCTGTTGGTTTTGGGTATTCAGACGATCCTGATATCCCATCTCCAATAATTAATCTATATAATCCTCACCCTTCATTTGATTATCTGCTAGATAATGTTAATTTACCAGATTGTGATTTTTCTTCGGATGGATCAATTTCTTTCCCAGATTTAACAAGTAATAATGTTGCTTTTGAATTTACTTATCAGTGGAGTGCAATGGATTTAAATGGTAATTTAATTGATATTTCAAATCAATCTAGTAATGAAAATTTAATTAATCTTCCTGTTGGTATATATTCATTGAGTATTCAGGAGAGTGTCTATGGTTGCAACCCTGTTGTTTATGATTATGTATTAGAGTCAGAATATGATTGCGCTGAAGTTCCAACGGCTTTTTCACCGAATGGTGATGGAATTAATGATTATTGGGTAATAGGAGCTATTGAAGAATATATAGATGCTGAGGTTCAGGTTTATAATCGATGGGGTGATATGGTTTTCTATTCAGAGAAAAATACAGAGTATTGGGATGGTACTTATAAAGGTAAAAACATGCCGACAGCGGATTATTTTTACATAATTAAAGATGTTAATAAAGTCACTCTCAGTAACGGACGTGTAACATTACGTCGTTAATCTTCCAAATCAAACTATTCTTATCTCTTAAAAATTCGTATATTTATTGTAGTATTGTAGCCCAATAAATGATTAATAAATAGGGTATTTTATTATCCATAATTAAAATGAAAAGATTTTATATTCTGTTTTTTCTGTTTTTTCTATGTATTTATCTGGGTTATTCTCAAGATGATAACTGTATCCTTGATGCTGGTGTAGAATTAATTCCTGCCCCTACTATAGACCCTGTATTTACCAACCTTTCTACTTATGCTTCAGAAACTACTGTTCAAATGTGCTATGAGGTGGAAGCTTATAATACACCGGGGACACAAAATTGGATGCATGGTATAGTGCCTTCATTTGGTCCAGGGTGGGATTTAAGTACTTTACAGCCAGTTGGACAACCTGAAAGTCAAGGTAACTTTGGAGAATGGATTTGGACAGGGGATGTTGTTGCAGGCATTACAGGAGAATTAATTTCTCCATCGGGCTGGTGGTATGATTCCACTCAAGGAGCTAATGGAGCCTCTCTAGATGGAGATCCTAGTAACAATTGGGGTGATGGAAATAATGGTCCATGGACATTTTGTTGGGAAATAACCACGCAGTCGTGTCCACCTGCATTTAATGAAGCAAACTTGATTGTGGAAATTTTAAATTTTGCAGATTCTGAAACAGGTAGTTGGAATAATTCCGCTGCTTTGAACCAATGTATAGATGATCCTTCTTATTATATCCAAGGTATTCAATTAGATTGTCCAACTTGTGATGAGTCAGGTTTGACTGTGGTTGATCCAACTTGCGAAACTATTGATGAAACAGCTGGTGTCGTTGTTGTTACTCCTTCAGGGATTGGTCCTTGGAATTATATTTGGTTTAATCTTGACAGTGGTGAAATTGTAGAAGAAAATAATAATGTTACATTACCTGTGACTGTTTCAGGTCTAGAGCCTGCTGAATATTTGATACAGGTTGAGGATTTAGGTTTTGCTGGAGGTTGTTCTGCTCCTGTTTATTTTGAAATTTTACCTCCTGAAGAAATCGTTGTTGAGTTTGATATTGTTGATGCAAATTGTTCAGATACTAACGATGGGTCTATTCTTGTTTCAAGTATTATGAATAGTAACTGTATTGATTCATCGTTAATAGCGGAAGATTCTAATGGAGATGGAGTGATAGATAATGATGATTTTTCTTGTCCTTCAACAGCAGATGAAGTATGTGGCTGTGATTTTTTAACATACTTTAATGCTTGTCAAGCAGAAAATTGGTATGGAATTAGTAGTTATACTGAAGGTGAATGTTCGGGTTTTCCTAACTACAATATCACTTGGGTTAGTAATAATTCAATAGATTCTCCTAATTGGGATGGTGAATTAATTAATTTATTTCCTGGTGATTATACAGTCTATATATCAAATGAAGATAATACAAGTCCGGTGTTTGGTTGTGATTTTGAAACAACTGTAACAGTAGGTTCTCCAGAAGAATTTATATATGATTTCACAGTAAATGATGTTTCATGTTTTATTGATGATGATGGAGATGGAATCAATGATGTTAGTGATGGGTCGATATCAATTGAGCTTAGTGGAGGTACTGCTGGATATGTAACTACACTAGGTTTTCAAATAGGAGGAATTATAGATTCTCAAAACGGTTCGAATGTGGTTTTTGATAATTTAGGTGTTGGTGATTACTATTTTACTCCTGTTGATTTTTTCGGTTGCTTAGTAACAGAACAAGAAGTGTTTTTCAGTATCTCAGAACCAGAGCCTTTATCTGTAAGTTCTATTTCTTTTTCTGATTACAATGGTTTTGGTGTTTCTTGTAATGGAGGCAGTGATGGGATAGTCGATATTGAGATTGTAGGAGGAACTCCACCATATAATTTTGAATGGTCAAATGATACATCAGATCAAAATTTAACTAATGCGAATGCAGGAATATATTCGGTACTTGTATCCTGCTCAAATGACTGTGAGCTATTAGTAGATAACCTCACTTTAACAGAGCCTCTTTCTGTAAGCATTGAAGGTGATATTACTCCCGTTTCTTGTAGTGGGGCTTCTGATGGTTCAATTATATTAGATGTTGAAGGTGGTGTGGGATCATATTCTTTTTCATGGTCTGGTCCTGGAGGCTTTAATTCAACTAGTTCAGATATATCGAGTGTCCCAACAGGGTTTTATACTGTTGTAGTTACTGATGAAAATGATTGTGACTATGAAGCTACTTTTAATGTAACCACCCCAAATCCTATTGTGATTAATGAATCTATTAATAATATTTCTTGTTTTGGATTTAATGATGGATCAATTGATATTACTATTTCTGGTGGTAACGCTCCATATACATTTGAATGGTCTAGTGGTGATTTCAATGAAGATATCACAGATTTATCACCAGGTGGATATTCTGTTATTGTAACAGATAGTGAAGATTGTTTTGAAACAGCAACATATATAATAGAAGAACCTGCTTTATTGACAGCTACTGTTATATCAACTTCAAATGTTGATTGTTTTGGAAATAACACAGGTAATGCTACAATAAGTATTGTTGGAGGCACACCTCCATATACTGAAAGCTGGAGTAGTGGAGCTAATCCTGATAATTTATTTGCAGGAACGTATTCTGTAGTAATAACTGATTTAAATGGTTGTACAGATGTAATTAATAATATTGTAATTGATCAGCCAAATGAAGAACTTCTTTTAAATGCAGAAATAATAGATGTTTTTCCTTGTAATGGTGATCAAACAGGTTCTATTACACCTTTTGCTACAGGGGGAACGCCTCCATACCAGTATAATTCTAATGGGGCAGGTAATTTAAATACTCTTTTTTCAGATACTTACACCATTTCTGTTGAAGATGCTAATGGTTGTGTTACAGAAATGGATTTCTTTGTAGATGAACCTGACGTTATTGTTTCGAATATTGCGATAAATCCTGTTTCTTGTTTTGGCTTGTGTGATGGTTCAGTGTCATCTTCACCTACAGGAGGAATGGGTCCCTATATCTTAACATGGAGTACTTTATCAGGAAGTCCTATTGATAACACTAATTTATGTTCAGGATTCTATTTATTGTCAATTGAAGATGCTCTAGGATGTATATATACTGAATCATTTTTTATGGAAGAACCCAGTGAATCAGATATGCAGATATTATTGCCTGATCAGCCATCATGTTTAGATTCTTTTGATGTTAGTGTCTTTGGTTCAGGAGCACTTTCTGGATCTTGGTCTGGTTCTGGTCCAGGTGGTTTAATATTCTCAAATCCTTCGGATTTAGAAACTTCAGTAACGGTATTTGATTATGGATTATACGAACTTATTTTCACCAATGATTGTGGAGAAAAAACTATATTAAATATTAATATGCTTGCAATTCCACCCAATGCTTATGCATCTCCAAGTATAGTTTATTGTGATTTTGAAGCTGATTTAAATGCTTCCTCTGAATCGGATGAAGGATATTGGACGGTAGAAGAGTTTCCAGATAACACAGATGTAACGATTGATAATCCTAACTCTTTCAATCCTCATGTATCAATGACAGCTATTGATGCATCCCAAGAGTGTTGTTATGGTGATTATGTGTTTGAGTTTTCATCTTGTGGCGCAAGTGATTTGGTACATCTTAGTGTTGAAAAAAATGCTCCAGACTTAGGTTATTCCACTTTTACAAGTTGTTCTTTGGAATCAGAAATTATTATCAATAACCCAATTTCTTTTACAGATGCTTTAATGGATCCAGGGTCATGGGAGTGGGAGCCTATAGGTGGTCATAATGGTACTGTTAATGTATATTATGAGACTCCACATGAAATTGCTTTTAGTGTTTCAGAGTATGGTTTGTATGAATTCAGGTATCTAGTTTGTGACACATTCTACCAAAAAGTTGTTGGTTTTTCTTGTCCTCTCGAATTACCTAATGCTTTTTCTCCAAATGGCGATGAGAATAATGATTTTTTCTTAGGAAATCAATTAATTCCTTTTGTTCATACTCAAATCAATTTTACTGTTTATAATCGATTTGGTCAAGTTGTACATTCACAAAGTCAGTATAATTTTCAAAATAATCTTTGGGATGGTACAACTAATGAATTTAGTAATAGAAAATTAGAGGATGGAGTTTATTACTATACTTTAGATTTGTATAATACTGCCAGTCACGCAAAGGAAAAATATACAGGATATGTTCATTTATTTGGACACGAAGAATAGCACTGTTAGAATTATAAATTAAATTTTTTTGTTATGAGAAATATTTTATTGTTGTTGTTAATGTTGTCAAATTATTTCACGTATGGTCAAGTAATTTGGCAAGTGCCTATCACAGATGCAAATGCTACAATTAGTATTGGAGAGGGTAATGGCGCTACAGGGGCTTCAGACCCTACTTTAAATGGTGGAGTTTTAACTGATGGATCTTTAATTGGAGTGTTCTTTATTAATGATGATGGTGATTATCAGTGTGGAGGCGCAACTATGTGGAATTCATCTGAAAACTTAGCAGTTGCAGCTTGGGGATCGGAAAGTGGCTTAGATAATGGATTTGCTACAGGCGAAACATATAATTGGTTTGTAAGAGTATGTGATGGTGATTGTTGGCCTGCTGATTTAGATAGCGATAATGTTATTGATTCTGATGAAGTTGTAGATGGAGTGGATTATATTTCTAATGATGCGGTAATGGTCGATTTAGGTGGTGTATTTGACCTCACTTATGTTGGTAATGGCTTGTCTGGATTAGCATCAGCAGATTTTATAGAATATGTTGATAGTGAAGAAGAGGAAGAAGTTTTATCTTGTGAATGTTCTTATGGTGTTGCTTTTGATAATGGTGGTGTTTGTTTTATTCTTAATGCATGCTCAGACCCTTTAGCCAATAATTATTGCTCTGGTCCTGATGGAACAACATATTTACAAGAAGTCTGTACTTATGATAATGCAGTGGAAGGCTGCATGTGTTCAGAGGCTGTTAATTATGATGCTTCTGCATCTGTAGATGATGGTTCTTGTTATATTATTGACGGAGGGTGTTCGGATCCTTTAGCAAATAACTATTCTGGTACTGACTGTGCTAATGCTACTTTTTTAGAAGAAAGTTGTGAGTTTGCAGGTTGTATATGTCCAGATGCTTATAATTATGATTCTTCTGCATCTGTAGATGATGGTTCCTGTTGGGTGTTAACAGGTGGTTGCGGCGATCCTGTAGCAAACAATTATTCTGGTGATGAATGTGCATTATCTAATTTCGTTGCTGAAGATTGTCAATATACACCAGTTGATGTAGATTTAGTTTGGGATTATGATATAACAGATGCTAATATGACTATTCAAATAGGAGCTGATGTTGTAACATTTAATGGAGAGGCTCCTCCTGTTGGTTCTTTAATTGGAGTGTTTTTCACAAATGACGCAGGTGAACTTCAAAATGGAGGATATTTAGAGTGGAATGGTGATCAGCTAGCACTTGCTGCTTGGGCATCAGAATCAGGCTTAGATAATGGCTTTGCAGCAGGAGAAGAGATTACATGGGGTTTGTCAATTGGAGGAGAAGATTTTCTTGCTACATCTTCATTAATGAATTCTACTGTTCCCTTCTCTGAAGATTTTGTTTCAAATGGTTTTGGTCAGTTATTACTAGCTCAATTTGAAGGAGAATTGTCATCTATTTTAGGCTGTACAGATTCCACAGCTTATAACTATAATCCTGATGCTACTGTTGATGATGGATCTTGTTATTCTTTAGATTTTGATTATACTATTACAGATGGTAATATGACCGTTCAAGTATCCTTAACTGCTGTTCAATTTAATGGAGAAGAGCCTCCATGTGGATCCTTACTAGGAGCATTTTACACAAACGATGAAGGGCAATTACAAAATGCTGGATATCAAACTTGGTGTGATGATTTTGATAATAATCAATTAGCTATTCCTTTGTGGGCATCAGAATCAGGAGAAGACAATGGATTTGCTACAGGAGAAGCAATCACATGGGTTTTATCTATTTATGGACAAACTTTTGTTGCTGAAAGTGCAACTATGAATCCTAGTCCTCCATTTTCAGATACCTTTATTGCAAATGGTTTTGGACAATTACTTGTTGCTTTATTTAATGGAGAAATAACAGGTGTATTGGGTTGTACAGATGAAAATGCTGATAATTATAATCCAGAAGCTACTATAGATGATGGTTCTTGTACTATTCCAGGTTGTACAGATGACACGGCATGTAATTATGATTCGTTAGCTATTAATGATGATGGTTCCTGTTATTATGAAACAACATGGTATTATGATGAAGATGGTGATGGTTTAGGAGATGAAATCTACTCTGTTGTTGCATGTTCTCCTCCTGGTCCTGACTTTGCTGATAACGCAGATGATCCTTGTCCTTATGATGAATTAAATGATAGTAATGGTAATGGTATTTGTGATTCTGAAGAAATATTAGGTTGTATGAATGTTAATGCAACTAATTATGATTTTTATGCTAATGTAGATGATGGTTCTTGTGTTATTCCAGGTTGTACAGATCCTTCAGCACTTAATTATTCAGAAGAAGCAACAGAAGATAATGGGTCATGTATTGCTGTTGTTGAAGGATGTTTAGATTCTTCAGCACTGAATTATAATCCAGATGCTAATGTGGGTGATGATTCTTGTTGTTATATTCCAGGTTGTACTGATTCGGAAGCATATAACTATAATGAAAATGCATGTTATGATAATGGATCATGTATTGCTGTTATTGCAGGTTGTACAGACCCTGCATCTTTTAATTATGATGTCGAAGCGAATACTGAGGATGGCTCTTGTGTTCCTTATATATTTGGTTGTATGGATGAGTCTGCATGTAATTATGATTCTACTGTTAATACAGATAATTCTTCTTGTACGTATCCAATAGATTATTATGATTGTGATGAGGTTTGTTTAAATGATGTAGATGGTGATGGGGTATGTGATGAATTAGAAATTCTAGGTTGTACCGATTCTTCCGCATTTAATTATGATTCATCAGCCACAGATGATGATGGGTCTTGTGTAGAAACGATATTTGGCTGTACTGATTCTTCAGCATTTAATTACGATTCATCAGTCAATACAGATGATGATTCTTGTTGTTATATAGCTGGTTGTACCGATTCTTCCGCATTTAATTATAATACAAATGTATGTTTTGATGATGGTTCATGTATTGATATTATATATGGTTGTACTGATTCTTCAGCATTTAATTATGATTCTTCCGCAAACACAGATGATGGTAGTTGTATTGAATACATATATGGTTGTTTGGATACCAGTGCGTGTAATTACGATTCATTAGCAAACACAGATAATGGTTGTGAATATCCAGAACAATATTATGATTGTGATGATGTTTGTTTAAATGATATAGATGGGGATGGTACATGTGATGAATTAGAAATTGGCGGCTGTACCAATCCTGACGCTTTTAATTATGATCCAAATGCAACAGAGGATGCTCTTTGTCTTTTCTTTGGCTGTATAATTCCTGAAGCGTGTAATTATGATCCTGAAGGTTTTTATTATGAATTAATTGATTGTGACTATGAATCTTGTGCCGGTTGCACGGATGAAAATGCTGATAATTATGATTCAGAAGCTACTATAGATGATGGTTCTTGTGTAGTTTCTGGTTGTACAGATTCTACAGCATGTAACTATGATGGATCAGCAACGGATGATGATGGTTCATGTTATAATAATGACTTAGGGTGTGGATGTGACACACCAGCAGCTGATTCTGGATATGATTGTGACGGTAACTGTTTAACAGATGCTGATGGAGATGGTGTGTGTGATGAATTTGAGGTTTCTG
>PAVX01000048.1 GCA_002713285.1 Flavobacteriales bacterium | reverse complement strand
TGCAAATACTGTGAATGGTCCTTCTGCACTTAAGTCATCAGCAAGTTCAGCAGCTATTACAGCAGCCTCCAGAGTATTGTGATCTTCAGATCCTACAATAATATCAACAACAGTATTTGACGATAAATTCACGGTAATAGAACCTACCATACCATTTAGCGCATGCGATCCAACTGAGCAATCGTAATTATATGTACCAGGAATATTAAATTCGTGAGTATATATAATTGCACCAACTGTACTTGTTGAAGGTGAGTTAAATGACTCAGGATTATTAAAATTCATATTGTTTATAGAGTTAACTTCTGCATTAACATCATGTAAACCTCCATCATTAATCCATTCAACAATATCGCCCTGGTTAATTGTTATTTCACTTGGTTCAAAATAATAACTACCTGCATGGATGGTATGTGTTATTTGAGACAGTGATATCGTAAATAATGATATCATTATATATAGTAAGTGTTTTTTCATTTTATTAATTTTTAAAGATTGTTTTTATAATTTTGTATAAACTTACAATTAAAAAGTTATACAATAACCACAAATGTATAATTATTTTTTAAAAAAACTATACAAACTATTTTTTTTTTATAATTTTGTTGATGTAATATGAGTTATAGTATAGATCAATTTTCTAAAATCACTGGTATAAGTAAACTTGTACTTCGTACATGGGAGAATCGTTACGATTATTTACAAGCTGCGAGAACTAAAACTAATATAAGGTTATACTCTGATCAATTACTTATAAAAGCTCTTAAGACTAAGTTTTTAATTGATTCAGGTTATAAAATTTCAATTATTACTACTAAGAGTGATAGCGAATTAGATCATTTAATAGCAGAACTAAAAAATTCTTCTAACCATGAAACATCTTATGATTATTACATCAACAAAATGATTGAATCGGGAATTACATATGACACAAAATTATTTAATGATACTTATAAAGAATGCTTGTTAGACTTTAATCATGTTGATGTCTACATTAAGATTATGTTACCTACCTTTTCAAAAATCGGATTATTTTGGTTAACTAATCGAATGAACCCTGCGCAAGAACACTTCTTGTCTGAAATGTTTAAACAAAAAGTGTACAGTGAAATTAATAGTATCAAGAAATCAAATCGAGCCTCAAGTAATTGGTTACTATTTTTACCACCTGATGAGTATCACGAGATTGGATTGTTGTTTGCTAGATTTTTACTTCTTCAGAATGGGTTTGATGTCATCTATTTAGGAGCAAACGTTCCTTTGTCAGCTCTTAAGCAGGTATCGCAAACAAAAAAGATAGATAATCTTTTATTTTTTTCAATTTCGAATTTTTCAAAACTTAATTTAATTGATACTATTACATCTTTAGATAAATATTTTAAGAATACTAAACAGTATTTAGTTAATAGTTCTATTAACTCAAATAAATCATTACTAAAGTCCAAGATTACTTTAATTCAGAGTTTTGATCAATTTATAAAATTAATTTCAAATTAATTTTGGCTATGAAAACAATCATTGTTAATGATATGATGCAAACAAACTATAGCTATTCTTTAACAGAGCCTATTGGTCATAATTTTCATTTTGAATTTCAACCACAATTATCTCCAGAAGAGATGCTTTCTATGGGTGTTTTTGGGGGCCGCTATATGACAGATTGCAGAGATGAATTTCCTAAAAGTTGGTTTTTGAATGCAAAATTATCACCCAATATTAAAAATATAAACCTTAATTATTTTCAGGTTGATGCATCTTTACCATTATCTTCCTGGAGAAATAAAGGCTGGCTATATAAAGATGATCCGAGGGGTTGGTTTCAATGGTATTGTAGATATTACATGGGCCGTCGAATAGTATCAGAAGATTTAAGACAGATTAAAAGATGGAAAGCTATGAGACGTCATATAGGTGCAATTAAAAAGTATTGTGTATTAGGAGATTTAGATTGTAGAAAAAAGCAAAGACAAGCATTGTTGCATTGGTCATATGATTCTCGAATTATTTAAATTAAAGTATTATGAATTTAGGTTATGCTTGCATAAATGTAACATTATCAAATCACAAACCAAAGATCACCACTAATCGTACTATGGTTAAAAAAACATTTTTAAATAGAGGATTAGATTATGCAGGTGATTTAAGTGCGCTAAATTGCACTGATTTAATTACAATTTTAGATTGGAATGTTCGTCATAACATAAAATTATTCCGCTTATCTTCTTCATTTTTTCCATGGGCATCAGAGTATAAACTAGATGAATTAAACAACTATGATACTATTAAAGTATTACTTTCTAGAGCTGGTGATTTTGCACAGAAACATGGATTAAGATTAACTGCACATCCTGGCCCATTCAATGTTTTGGGTTCTCCCAATAATCATGTTGTAGAAAATAGTATTATTGATTTATCTGTCCATGGAGAAATGTTTGATATGCTGGGATTAAGTAGAACCCCATTTAATAAAATAAATATACATTGTAATGGTGTATATGGTGATAAAATTGCTGCTATGAATAGATTTTGTGATAACTTTCATAGATTACCTAAATCGGTTAAATCTAGATTAACAGTTGAAAATGATGATAAGGAATCAATGTATTCCGTAAAGGACTTAATGTATATTCATGAAAGAATTGGTATTCCTATTGTGTTTGATTATCATCATCACAAATTCTGCGATGGTGGTGTATCAGAAAAAGAAGCATTGAGACTAGCAATCTCAACCTGGCCTAAAGATATTACACCAATTGTACATTATTCAGAGTCTAAAGCTGATCATGAGTCAAACACAACTGTCAAGGAACAAGCTCACTCAGACTATATTGACCAATTACCTAATACATATGGTTACAATGTAGATATTATGATTGAAGCGAAGGCAAAAGAATTATCTATTTTACCATTTTTACCATCAAATTATTAATGTATATATTTACATACAATGATTTGCTAAAAGGCAAAAAAATAGCGAAAATTTATTTTGCATAACTGCTGTAATCAGTTAAATAGTGTGGGGTTCATTTATTACTAACCTGAGCTTTAACCTGTTTAGGTTCCGCAATAAGTTTGAAAATTTTGATCAAAACTTAAATCAGGAGGCTTCATAAATTCACCTAAATCATCCCGGTATTCATAAGGGTTTGATATAATATGTAACAGTGTTTGAATTGAATTTATATTTCCATTTTCTGCTTCTTCAAGAGCTTCTTCAACTAAATGATTTCTTGGAATTATAATAGGGTTATTTTTTTGCATCAAAGATTGTGCTTCTTTTACACTAGAGAATCTATTAAGATTTTCTTGCCATTTTTTGTACCATATTATAAAGTTCGAGTTGTTCATTAGTGTATTTTTTTCTAAATTATCTTGTGATAAAGACCAAAATGTATTGTTGTAGTCTTTATTAAATTTTTGCATAAAATCTAATAGTTCGTCTACTAATGGGTATAACATCTTGTCATGATGTTTAATTCCGATTTTATTGAGCATCATTCCATAGTATTTTTTGTTCCACAACGTATCAAAATCGTTAATTATAGATTGAGCGAGTTCGAGTGATTTTTCTTTATTTTGATGAATGATAGGTAGAAGAGTTTCTGCAAATCGTGCAATATTCCATTTTATAATTATTGGTTGGTTTCCAAATGAATATCGTTTATTATAATCAATAGAGCTATAGGTTGTTTCAGGATTATATGTGTTTATAAAAGCACACGGCCCATAGTCAAAAGATTCACCTGATATAGCAGTGTTATCTGTATTCATAACACCATGGATAAATCCGACTCGCATCCAATTAACTACTAAATCAATTTGATTTTTCATTACTCTGTTTAACAAACCTAGTGGAGGATTTTCATATTCATTAACTTCAGGATATAACCTTTTGATAGTGTAAGATGTTAAGGCGTTTAAATTGTCTTTGGAGCAGTAATAAGAAGCATATTCGAAAGTACCAATTCTAATATGGCTTTTCATTATTCTTGCAAGAACAGCTCCTTCTTGTGTAGTTTGTCTATATATTTTTTCTCCTGTTTTTATTACTGTAAGGCTTCTTGAAGATGGTATGTTTAAATAATGCATGGCTTCACTAATCAAATACTCCCTTAACATAGCTTTTAATGTTGCCTTACCATCTCCATTTCTAGAGTATGGTGTTCTACCACCTCCTTTTAACTGCACATCAAATCGCTGTTCATCATCGGTTAGGTGTTCACCTACAATGATAGCTCTCCCATCACCTAATTTAGTAAAATGTCCGAATTGATGTCCTGCGTAGGCTTGTGAAAACGATGTGTTGAGTTTGCTTTTGACTAATAGTAAGTTAGCTAAATCCTCTTCATTATTAATTGATGGATTAAATGTATTACATAGTTTTTTATTAATTAGAATAGCCTTAGGGTTAGGAAATAGATTAGTCTCTGTAAGACTGTAAAATTGATTAGGAAGCGATAAATAAGAATAATCAAAGTTAAACATCTTGTTTTTTTGCATGTGAGATTAGATCTTTCATTTTGATAGTCTCTAGAGCTTTTTCATCAGTAGCCTCTAATTCAACTTTTGGTGCGCAACCCGCCTCTAAAGCTTCTTGCCATCGGAGTGCACATAAACACCATTTATCTCCAGGATTTAGACCAGGAAATAGGTATTCTGGTTTTGGTGTTGTTAAATCATTTCCATTTCTTTTAGAAAATTCCAGAAATTCTTCAGTAACAATAGCACATACTGTGTGATTACCGTAATCTAATTTATCTGTTCTACAATAACCATCTCGGAAGTAGCCGGTTAATGGTTCATTACAACAAGATTTCAAGGGTTCTCCAAAAATATTTTTATCCATTTCACTAAAATATAAATAAAAATCATGTATACTCTAATTACTGCTGGTTTCTATATTTTGTTAACTAATTTTTATATTTACTTAAATCATATACTATGAATACATTTGAAGTGAAATATCAAGGAAATTTAAGAACAATAGTTACTCATTTAGATTCTGGTGCTAAAATAAGAACAGATGCTCCTAAAGATAACCATGGACTTGGTGAAGCTTTTTCGCCAACAGATATGTTATGCTCTTCTTTAGCAAGTTGCATCTTAACTATAATAGCAATTTCTGTTGAGAAACAAGATGTCGATATTAAAGATGCTACAGCAATTGTTAGAAAAACTATGGTAAATAATCCGAGAAGAATTTCTAAAATTGACATTGAGTTAATTTTTCCAAAACAATACGATTCTAAAACAAAGACTATTTTAGAAAGAGCTGCTTATAATTGTCCTGTGCATCATGCGATATCGAACAGTGTAGAAAAAAATATTTTTTTTAAGTATTTAGGCTGTTAAGTAGGGCGGGGGTTCATTGACTATTGCTTCCTGATTTACTTTCTATTAATTAAATAGTATCCGATGCAAATAGATAGAATAGAAAGACTAAAAAAAAGAAGGTCATTTGGAGTAGTGAAATTGTGTGATAGTTTTAAAACTTTTTCAAAGAACTTAACTATTAATACAATAATAATTACTTTAATTATTTTATTTTTCAGTTGATCTAAATTATTTATTTTTAATGTTGAGTCTGTAAATTTTCCTTTAGCAAAATCAATTTCACTGATAAATAGTTCATAGACTCCAAATCCAAAAATTAATAAAACTATACCAATTAAAAATAAATCAATTGATGAAATAATTTTAAATAATAGGTCATTATTGTTGTTTATATTTTCATTAAATAAAGGGTTGTTAAAAATGGTAACTTGTATAATATCCCAGCCACCTAATAAAAACAATGTAATTGATGAGATAATAGATAGTATTACTGCTACTATTACAATAAATCTAGTACTCCAAAGTGCTTTTTCAAATTTATTTTCTAACATTGACATTGTGTAAATTATTTTATTTTTTTCAAATATATAAAACACAAATCACTTATCCTCTAAAATAATTTGCTTCGGTTAAAAATATTGATTTTTATATTTTAATTCTAACGAGTTATAGTATTAGTGCTCTGAATTTTTATTTTTTAGCACTGTACAATGAGACTATACCAAAAGTTAGTGATGTATGTTTACAGTGCTTAAAGCCTATGTCTTCAAGCTTTTTTAAGAATATTTTTTTAGGAGGAAACGCATTCACAGAATTAGTTAAGTATGTATATGCCTTTTTATCTTTAGATATTATTTTTCCTACAAGAGGTAGGATGTGTGTAAAATAGATATTATAAAGTTGTTTTATAGGAGATAATGATGGTTTTGATGGCTCGAGAATCACTACAACACCATCTTTGTCTAATACTCTGTACATCTCAGATAAACCTGTGTCGATATTTTGAAAATTTCTCACTCCAAATCCTGCAGTAATTGCTTGAAATGAGTTGTTTTCAAAAGGCAATTTTTCTGCATCTGCTAATTTCAATAATATTCTGTTTGATAATTTATTTTTTTTTATTTTTTCATTTCCGATACTTAACATTTTTTCAGATATGTCAATCCCTGTAATTTTCGCATTAGTATATTTTGCGGCTATAATAGCGAAGTCGGCTGTTCCTGTAGCAATGTCAAGTATTTTTTTTGGATTGTTCTCTATAGTTTGTATGGATTTTTTTCTCCATATATAATCCATTCTAAAAGATAATAGAAGATTTAATAAATCATATGTTTCTGCAATATTATCAAACATCTTCATTATTTGAATTTTTTTCTTTTCAGAATTATTATATGGTTTTATGTTCTTCATCTTTCAAATTTAATTATTATTAATAAATAAATTTTCTCTGTTACAATATGAATTTAAATTGATATTTAAGCAGTAAATAAACGTCTTAAAAAGTGCTGAAAAAATATTTTTAGAATAACATCATTTATCCTCTAAAATAATTTTCTCATGTTAAAATGTGGATTTATATGAGATGTAATTATTTAATATTTAAGTCGAAACAGTATTAGTCTCATGATTTAAACAACATTTTTCATTGTCACATTGACAATATTTTAGATTGTACAAATGTAATAAAGCTAAAGTGATACCTGCAGCGTATGTGATATTTTGATTCATGTAAAATAATTGAATTGCTTTATTCATTATAGATATGAAAAATAAAAACCATGTTATCCATAATGCTATTTTTATTATTTTGTTGGATGATGTTTGAGTTGATTTAAGTATTGCAAAAAAAGAAATTACTACAAAGATATAATCAATTGATTGCCACCATGTTGGTGCTCCTGCACAACATACCATTGTACATGCCTGCGTGATAAAAATAAATGGCGTTGCGATACAATGTATTAAACAGAGTATACTTGCTATAGAACCAATGCTGTCAGGTTTATAGATTATTGATTTCATTATGCTTTAGATTATCAAAAAGATTTCAAATATAATTATTTAATTGCAACAATGTTGCAATTGCAGATTAAAATTTTTGAAATAAATTTATGTGATAGTTACTCTTTCGATGAGCCAAAATAAACCAATAGCACCGATTATAATTGATGATACAAATCTTACTTTATCCATTTGGAACCTTTTGGTTAGAAGTAGATTCATTAACAAAAAAGCAAGTATTAAAATAGATAATTGACCCAATTCGACTCCTATGTTGAATGCTAGCAATAAGGATATGAAATTTTCTTTAGGTAATCCATAATAACTTAAAACTGATGCAAATCCAAGTCCATGAAGTAAACCAAAGCTAAATACAACTAAATATCTCCAATTAGTAGGTTTTTTAAACACACAATTTTCTATAGCAATCCAGACTATAGAAAGAGCTATAAGAGGTTCGACTATGCTGCCGGGTATCTTAATTAAACCTATTGAAGCAAATGCTAATGTAATACTATGTGCAACAGTAAATGCTGTAACTTGTAATAATAATGCACGAAAATGTAAACAAGAGAAGAACAAACCTAATACAAATACAATGTGGTCAAATCCTTTCGGGATAATGTGTTCAAAACCAGCTTTCGTAAATATTGTAAACTTTTTTTCGAAAGACATTGCTCCTAATCGACGCATTCGTAGTCTTTTTAGTGCAGCATTATATTCTGCGTCTATTGTCTCATTTTCAAAAGTGAGTTGTCCTTGTTCAATTTCTGCAATCACAAGGTCTTCTGGATTATGAGAGTAAACTGTTAGGCTAAAACATAATAATATCTTAAAGAGAATTATCTTAAAAAGTCTCATAAATATTAGAGATGTTTTTTAAACAAATAGTCTGTATATCTGAAAAAAAACTTGGAATTATTCGCATAATATTTATTCCATCATTCCGTTCAGTCCTCTGACTTTTAAAAGAGGTTCAATTATGGGTTTTCGACCACGAAATTTGACATATAAATCCATAGCTTCTTCAGTGGATCCTTTTTCATAAACGTGTGTTCTCAATTTTTCAGAAAGGTTAGTGTCAAAAACATTTCCAGATTCTTTAAAAGCTTCAAATCCATCAGAATCAAGAACAGCAGAATGAACATAGCTGTAATATCCAGAAGAATATCCGCCAGAAAAAATATGAGCAAAATAAGTACTTCTGTATCGTGGAGCTATCTCTTTAATTAATCCATATTTATTGAGGGACTGTTGTTCAAATTTATTAGCATCCTTCAGAGCTTCTTCACCAGAGATAGTGTGCCAATCCATATCAAGTAGAGATGCAGCAAGGTATTCGGTATTAATAAAACCTTGATTAAACTTAGAAGCTTTCAATAATTTATCGATTAAATCATCAGGTATTGGTGTTCCAGTTTCGTGGTGCGTTGCAAACGATTTTAGAATTTCAGGTTCGCTAGCCCAGTGTTCCAGTATTTGTGCAGGGAATTCCGTAAAATCTCTTGGTCCTGATGTTCCTGCCATACTACCATAGGTAACATTAGTTAAAATACCATGCATAGCATGACCAAATTCATGAAACAGGGTGATTAAGTTTTCAAAACTTAACAGTGAGGGATTTTCACCCACTGGGGCAGGAAAATTACATACGTTTACTACAATTGGACGCTCTCTTCCATCTAGATTTGACTGTCCTTTAAAACTACTCATCCATGCTCCACCACGTTTATTAGAACGTGTAAAGTAATCTCCTATAAAAATACCAAGATGACTTCCATCCTTATCATTAACTTTCCAAATACGTGCATCTGGATGATATAAATCAATATCAAAAATTTCAGTAAAGGTAATTCCCCATAATTTATTCGTTGTATTAAAGACTCCTTTTAGTGCATTATCTAACGATAAGTAAGGTTTTATAGCAGATTCATCTAAATCATATTTGTCTTTACGGACTTTTTCTGCATATTGCCACCAATCCCACGCTGCTATTTTAAAATTATAACCTTCAGAGTCAGCAACTGCTTGCATGTCTTCAACTTCTAATTTAGCTCTATTTAATGCTGGTTTCCATAATTGAATTAATAAGTTATATACTTCTTCAGGAGTTTTTAGCATCCTTTCTTCTAAAACAAAGTGAGCATGAGTTTTATATCCCATTAAATTCGCTTTTTCAGCACGTAGTTTTGCAATTTGAGATGCAGTATTTTTGTTATCAGTTTCATTATTATTATCGCCACGCATTATATAAGAATTATACAACTTTTCTCTTAAGTCACGGCGAGTAGATTCAGTTAAAAAAGGATACATGCTAGTACGATGTGGTGTAAAAACGTATTTGTCTTTATATCTTGCTTTTTCTGCATCTGTTTCAGCTTGATCCATTTTTTGAATTGCTGCTTCTGCAGCAGCAGCAATTACATCATCAGATAATCCATCTAAGTCACTTTTGTTTAAAATCAGCTCAAATCCATTCGTTTCAGCTAAAAGATTCTGTCCAAATGTTGTTGTAAGTTCAGATATATTAGAATTAATTTCAGTAATTTTTAATTTTTGCTCATCGTTTAAAAGTGCACCGCTACGCACAAATTGTTTACGAGTATCTTCTAATAGTTTATGTTGTTCTTGTGTTAATTCTAAGTTATTTTTTTCTTTCCATAATTGTTCTATACGGAGAAATAATTCTTTATTCAATATAATTTTATCATAGTGAGCCGATAGTACTGGACTTAATTCACGTTGTAATTCTTGTAGTTGTGGGTTTGTGTTAGACCCTGCTAAATTAAAAAAAGTACGTTGTACTTTTGAAAGCAGTTTCCCTGATCTTTCTAATTCTTCAATTGTATTAGTAAATGTAGGTGACTCAGAATTTTTAACAATTTTATCAATTTCTTTGAGGTTCTCCTCCATGCCTTTTTCAAATGCTGGCATATAATGTTCATCTTCAATTTGAAGAAAAGGAGGAATTTGGTAAGCGGTATTCCATTGTTCAAAGAAAGGGTTAGTAGTATTTTTTTTTATATTTTCTTGACATGAAAAAATAAATAAGACTCCGGTGATAAAAAGTAGATGTTTCATTTTTTAAAATATTATTTAGAATCGTAAATATAGTTTTTTTCATGTATGGAAAAAACATGTTATTAGAATTAAATTATATTCTGAAATTATTATTTTTGCAACCATGATTAAACTAGATAAAGTTTACAAGGTATTTGATAGTCATCAAGCATTAAATAATTTGTCTCTTAATGTTGAGGAAGGTGAAATATATGGATTGTTAGGTGCTAATGGTGCTGGTAAATCCACTACATTAAATTTAATTTTAGGCTTTTTAAAACCAGATAAAGGCTTAATTAATTTAAGTGATTCTTCTTCTCATTCACAAATTGGTCTTGCTATGATTGGTTATATTCCAGAAAATGTCAATCTCTATCCATATTTAACTGGTATTGAAAATTTAGATTATTTCTGTAAACTGTCAGGATTTAGTTACACTAATAAAGAATTGTTAAAATTTCTAGAAGATTGCGGATTACAGTCTGAGGCACATCATAAATGCATCTCTGATTATTCAAAAGGTATGAGGCAAAAAGTAGGTATTGCAATTGCGTATGCAAAAAAAGCTAAGGTTTATCTTTTAGATGAACCTGCTAGTGGTTTAGACCCTTTGTCTAGTAATGAGCTGTCAGAACTGCTTAAAAAACTTGCAGATAATGGGGCTGCAATTTTGATGGCGTCTCATGATTTATTCAGAGTAAGAGAAACGTGCCATAAAATAGGTATTTTAAAGAATGGTTCTTTAGTTAAAGAAATGCAAGCAAATGATATTACCTCTGAGGAACTTGAGCAAGTATATATTAATTTCATGAAAAGCTAATTCTTTTTTTGACATGAAGCATCTTTTATTTAATGAATACCAACGCGTTTTTAGAAATAATTTATTTATAGTTCTTATCTCTATTTTTGCTATTTCGTTAATTCTAACAACTTACTTTGGTGTTGTGCATAACAAAAAGCAAATTGTGGCTCAAAAAGAAGCTCAAGAGCATGTGAGAGAACAATGGGATGAAAGAACTCATGGTAATCCACATCAATCAGCACATTTTGGTAGTTATGCTTTTAAACCAAGTAATATTTTAAATAGTATTGACGAAGGTGTGAACTCTGTTACTGGTAATGTAATTCGTTTAGAGGGTCATAGACAAAATGAAGTGATGTTTTCAGAAGCATCACAGTCGTTGCAAATTTCCACATTTGGAAAACTTAAACCATCTCTTTTATTGCAGTTTTTAATTCCATTATTGTTAATCTTTCTTTCTTTTAGTAGTTACACACAAGAACGTGATAGTGGTAGATTAAAATTATTACTTGTCCAAGGGGCCAGTTTACAAAACATACTTTTTTCTAAAATTATTAGTGTTTGGCTTATAGGTCTAGCATTGTTGTTGTTGACAATATTAGTACAGATAATTTTCAATATTAGCTATTTAAATCTTGACACAATCTTTAGACTTACTTTCTTTTTATTAAGCTATAGTCTTTATTATTTTATTTTGATTAGTTTAACTATTTTATTTTCAGTTGTTTTTAAAAATAATACAGGAGCATTATCATTAACAGTTGTCGTGTGGGTATTATGGGTTATTTTTTTACCAAAAACAATTGGAAATACGGTAGAAAAATTCCAGCCTTTACCGACACGAATCGAGTTTCAAAATCAAATGAAGAACGACAGATCCAAAGGTCTTGATGGGCATAATCCATCTGATGAGAGGCAAGAGGCTTTAATTCAAGAGACATTAATTAAATATGGAGTTGATAATTTAGCTGAACTACCTGTTAACTTTCGAGGAATATTAATGCAGGCTGATGAAGAATATGGTAATAGTGTATGGGATAAACATTTCGGAGCTCTTTATGCAACATTGCAAATACAGAAAAATATTTACCAATTTAGTGGTCTTGTTAATCCTTTTGCATCTTTACAAAGTTTAAGCATGGGTACTGCTGGAACAGATATGTTTCATCATTTAAATTTTCTCCGTCAAGCAGAAGACTATAGACGAGAGCTTATTGAAAACTTGAATAACAAATGGAGAGATGGTGGTTGGGATGAAGTTTTTTTTCAATCAATAAAAGAATTTGAATATAAAGTGCCTAATTTTTTAACATTGATAAGTAAGTATTTTCTGGATATTTTATTTTTGTGTTTATGGCCTATAATACTATTTTTTGTAATTCAGTTTCTGTATAAAAAAACTACTATTTTATGAAATTTTTCAATGTTTTTTTATATGAATTTCATCATTTTAGAAGGAGTACTGCTAAAGTTCTGACTTATTTAATTTTTGTATTTGCTTGTGTATATTCTATCTATAGTGGTTTTGACTTACAAAATAAACAGAAAGCAACAATTGAAGATATTGAATTTAAACAACAACAAGAACTTTTGTTTGTGTCAAATTTTTTCAACAAACTCACAGTTTTGCCAGCCGCATTAGATGTTTTAGGATATATTCCAATTTCTGCTACCAAGAAACCATCACCTTTAATGCCTTTAGGTATTGGGCAAGCAGAACAGTATGGGTATTATAAGAATATTACTAATTGGAGTTCCACTTATGACAATGACATGGTTGAAGAAATTGCAAACCCTGAAAGGTTAGTGAATGGTAATATTGACTTCTCCTTTCTTGTTATTTTCTTGCTTCCCATTTTAATCATTATTATGACGTATAATATAAAAGGTCTTGAGCAAGATTTCCGATTTGATAAACTTATTAAGATTCAATATGGCTCTGTTTCACAATGGATTTTTATTCGGTTTAGTTTTTATATTTTGCTATTACTTTTGACAGTGATTTTTTTTATGGTATGTGTTGCTGTTATGAACAATGCTATAGGTACTTATTTATTTGAATTAACATCATTAATTTTTCTTTTAGTTGGATATGTCCTGTTTTTTGCTGCTATTTTTTATTTCATCGTACTTCGAAGTTATGGTAGTAGTGCAATAGCTTTTAAAATGATCAGTATATGGTTATTGTTATGTGTTATTATTCCAGGAGCTGTACATCAATTTGCGAGTATCGTCCATCCTGCTCATTATATGACAGATTATTTAGATGCTAATAGGGAAGAAGCTTATGAAGTTTTTGAATTACCTCTAGATTCAGTGTATTTGCGTTTATTCAATGTTTATCCTAATCTATCTGAGACTAAACATGCTAAAACAAATGAATTGAATAGAGATTTTAGAAGGAATGCAATTTCTGCTATTGTAAATAACATGAACAAAATAGCAATTGAGAAAATAGAGGAGAAGAATAGTGAAAAAAATCAATTAATTCGTGCTACTTATTGGTTCAACCCTGTTTCATATGTGCAAAATCAATGGAATCATTATACTGCTACGGATTATTACTCTTATAGAGATTATCGTATTCATATTCAAGCAACTCTTGATACAAAATTAAGACTTTTAAATTTTGAATCTTGGGATGAGAGAAAAGTTACAGTAGCAGTTTATGAAAATTATTTAAAGGAGTTAAATGTCGTCAGTGATTAATGTATGTTGTGAAATAACTTTTTAATCTACACATTTTAGGAATTATTTATATTAATGAGAAAATTACACTTTCTATTATTTTGTTTGTTTATATGTTCTTGTGGGCTAAAAAAAAATTTATCTTATTCCTCAGAGTATATAACACCTGCTGAGAATTTTAAAAAAAACAAAATAACGTTTGAGTTAGATTATAGTGATGAAAACAATTGGGCTTTTAGATCGGATTTACATAATTCTAAAAAACTCATACCTAAAAACTATAAATTTAAAAATGAAAAAAGTTTTGATGTTTCAGTTTTTTACATTCATCCTACTTCTCTGTTTTCCTCTAACAATTGGAACGCTGACACACTTCATTTCAGTGATAATCACCTTATAGATTTATGCTTAGAAAATCAAGCATCTGTTTTTGCTGGATTATGTGATTTATATGCCCCTCACTATAGAGAAATGCATATTTATTCATATACTGATACTGTCAATGGGATACAGGCATTTAATCTTGCTTACAATGATGTTTTGTCATCATTTAAGTATTTTTTAAACAATATTACAACAGACAAATTTATTATAGCATCTCATAGTCAAGGAACAAATCATGCCAAAAAACTTATAAATGAATATATTTTCCCTAAAAAGGAATTACTAGATAGATTAATTTTGAGTTATTTAATTGGTATGGACATTAGTAATGATGAAATGTCAATTGAATTATGTGAAGACCCAGATCAATTATATTGTTTTCTTAATTGGCGTTCTTTTACTGAGTCATATTACCCTCATGATTGGAATTATGGTGATAATTACACATCAATCAACCCTATAACATATAAGAACAATTGTTTATGGAGTGATAGAAGTGAACATAAAGGAATGCTATTTCCCAATAAAAAAATTTTTTTCAAAAAAAGTTTATCAGTATGTAATGAACAAGGGTTGTTATGGGTGAAGTTGCCGAAAAATATTTTCATGAATCGATTTAAACGAGACTCCTATCATAATGCTGATTTTAATCTATTTTGGGTCAATATAAGACATAATTTAATTCATAGACTTAAGTTTTTATGATTATAGATTTATATAGCATTATTTACAGTACGTGTCTTTTAAATTAAGATGTATATTTGTGAAGCTGAAAAATTTTTAGATATGAAAAAACTACTCCTACTTCTTATTATTCCCTTTTTAAGTTTTAGTCAACAATTGATAACAGAAAATATGATTTTTGATGGCCAACAACGAGAATATATGCTATATATTCCTTCAAGCTATGATGCAACAAGCGAATTCCCATTATTATTTAGTTTTCATGGAGGGGCTGGATATGCAGAAGATTTTATTTACACAAATGATATGAGACCCATTGCAGATACTGCAAATTTTATCGCAATTTATCCTCAAGGCGCTATAGATCCTGATGGTGGTACTACCTCATGGATTCATAAAGCACCAACTGATCACGACGATATTTTTTTTATTGAAGCGATTATTGACGCCTTGAGCCTTGAGTATGCTATTGATCAAAGTCGTATATATGCATGTGGCTATTCGGAGGGGGCGATTATTTCTTATGAGCTAGGTTGTCGTTTAAATAATAAAATTGCTGCTTTTGCTGCAGTATCTGGAAGTATGCTCGAAGACTATTATAGAAATGATATTTATGGATGGGGGTCATGCTCACCAGTGCATCCAACTGGTATGATGCTTATACCTGGTACAGTTGATGAAAATCCTCATTCTACTTATGAAGGTCTGTCTTATGGTGATATGCCGCTATATATGTCGGTAGATGACATTACGACATTTTGGTCAAATTATAATAATACAGATGTTAATCCTATTGTAACTAATGTTGAGGACAGTGCTCCTAATGATGGTAGTACTGTAGAAAGAAAGAGGTGGTTAAATGGTGATAATTGTACTTCTGTTCAAGAACTTAAAGTTATAGGAGGTGATCATGATTGGCCAGGTTCTTTTGGAAACATGGACATCAATGCATCAAAAGAAATTTGGAATTTTGTTTCTCAGTATGATATTTCTGGATTAATTAATTGCAACAACAATACCTCTATACAGGAAAAAGATGTAACGAAAAATAAAGTTTATTTAAAAACTGTTGATATGTTGGGTCGAGTGAAGAAAGAAAACTTTAATAATATTTCATTTAACATATATATGGACGGTAGTGTTGATAAAGAATATGTTATAAAATAAATCTAGTAGGTTGTGAAAAAAAATAATATAAAAAAAGAAGTTTGGCTTTTCATTTCTGCTTTTGGTATTATGTTTGCTGTTTTTTCATGGTTGCAAGAATCTAATATAATCCCCAATGTAACTTCTTTAGGATGGCTTAAGGGTTTGTTTGCTTTCATCACAGGTTTTTTGTTATATATCTTTTTTCGAAAAAGTCTATGAAAAAAGTGTTGGTTGTATGTACAGGAAATTCTTGTAGGAGTCAGATGGTGGAAGGGTTTCTATGTAATTTAGGTTTCGATGTTAAAAGTGCAGGGGTAGAAAGCCATGGTCTTAATCCCTATGCTGTGAAAGTGATGAAAGAAATTAATATTGACATTTCTACACACAAATCGAAAACAATTAACACTTTAGAGATTGGTGTTTTTGATATAATGATTACAGTTTGTGATTCAGCAAAAGAAACATGTCCAAATATTCTAAGCATTACCACAAAGATTCATAAATCTTTTAAAGATCCAGCTACCGCTAGTGGTTCATATGATGAGAAATTACAATTATATAGGGAAGTTAGAGATCAAATTGATATTTTTTGTCGTCAATTTTCAAATGAATATTCTTCTGTAGAATAAATAATTGTTACATCTGTTGCAGATTTAACACATATTGCATAAATTGCAACCGTGTTGCGATTACAGATAAAAAATATAATTAAAAAGAGTCAATTATCTTTAACTAAAAATCGAAAAAAGGTTTTAAGAGTATTTTTGACTAAAAATAAACCTTTAAGTACACATGATATTCAATCATTGGTGGGTAATATAGACAGGGTAACTCTTTTTCGAATTCTTAGTGCTTTTGAAGATAAAAAAATCATCCATATCATTAGACTAGACAATGGTCAAAAATTATTTGCTTTGTGCACTCAAGATTGTGATGAAAGTAAACATATTCATAATCATGTTCATTTTCAGTGTACAAAATGTGATGATGTTTCTTGTATTTCAGTTGACAATTTCCCCCAATTTCAACTCCCCCAGTATGTTATAAATAATGTAAATATTAATATTAATGGTCTGTGTATAAATTGCAATTTGTAAATATGAAACATTTAGCATCTGTTTTTTTCTTTTTTTTGATACCATTTTTTACTGTTAGTCAAATTACAGGATTTGTTTATGACAAGAATCAGCAACCCATCACTGGGGTTGATGTGTTATTATTGGATATTAATCTATTACTTCAAACAGATGAAAGTGGCGTGTTTCAATTTGAACAAGATGTAACGAGTAATACATATATTCAATTTACGAAACATGGATATGCAAATGTTGTGGTTCAGTATGAAAAAGATCAAGAACTTAAGGTCATGCTAAGAGAACTGCACGTAGAATTAGATGAAATAGGCATACAAGAAAAGAATTCTATTTTAGGAAATAATAAAGCGGTTAACATTGAGCATAAATCATTACAAGATAATTTTATTTCTTCTACATCTTTAGTTGAAAATATTTCTCAATTACCTGGGATGCACTCAATTGGGTCGGGGTTAGGTATACAAAAAGTGGTAATTAGAGGGTTGTCAGGGTTAAGAGTTGTAAGTTATTTGAATGGTATGCGAATTTCAAATCAAGAGTGGGCTAATGATCATGGTATTGGTTTTACAGATTTAGGTTTAGGTAATGTTGAATTAATTAAAGGTGCATCTTCATTGAAATATGGAGGAGATGCAGTTGGTGGTGTTCTTTACTTTAAGGATGAACCTTTCATAAATAGTCAAGTTCCATCTGGATTTGTCGCATCTAAATTTGATCATAGTCATTTTTTATTTAGCAATCAATTTGGAGTTAAATGGTCCAGACAACATTTTTATGTCAATGCATATGGACAGTATAGTATCTCATCGGACTATAGGTTACCTGACAATACGTATCTATTCAACTCTAGATTTAAAAACCAGTCGTTAAAACTATCTATTGGTAGATTAGGTCAAAATATGCATCATATTTTTAGATATCAATATAATTCAGATGAATTAGGTATTCCTGCTCATGCGCATGGAGATTTAAATAGTATTACACTTGAATCAATTACATCCAGTTCTTTAGATTTTAATACAGATTTTGAAGTAACTAGACCTACGCAGTATATAAATAATCATTTATTGACTTTTGAAAGTGCGTATTTTGCTAATAAGATTAAATACAATTTTTTTGCTGGTCATTTTGTAAACAATTTACAAGAGTTTGAAAAATGGACAATTGCTGCTTTTGATATGGATTTGTCAACAACAACTGTTAGGTTGAATATTGAAATTCCATTTCAGTATGTTAATATTAATAGTGGAATACAATATCAAATACAGGAAAATTTTAATAATATTTCATCAAGATTAATACCGGACAGTAAGTCTAATGATTATAGTATATACACTATTCTTGATTACACTAACAACAAGTTTGGTGTTAATAGTGGATTAAGATTTGATTATAAGCAAATTAATTGCAATGATTTTAATTATAATCGTTTATTTTCTGCATTTAATTCATCTATAGGAATATTTTACAAAGAAAAATCACATTTATCTAGAATTTCGTATTCCGGATCTTATCGAGCACCTCATTTATCTGAATTATTTTCAAATGGATTGCATCATGGTACAATGCGATTTGAAATTGGAAACGCTAATTTAGATATTGAGCAGAGTCATCAATTTGATTTTAAATACCAGTGGAATAATGATCATGTTGGATTTGTCTTAAACCCTTTTGTGCAGCTTATTAATGATTTTATTTCGATTAATCCAACAGATTCACTATATCAAAATATATATCGAGTATATAACTATGTTCAATTTCATGAGGTTCAAATGTCTGGGTTTGAATTAAACCTTCATTATCACCCTCATTTTCTACATAATATTCATATTGAGCAATCTTATTCATTTATAAATTCACTGAATAAAGACAATGATAATTTTGTAGCTCTCACCCCTACAAATAAAATTAAGACAAGAGTGAAGTTGGGTCTAAATGATTATAATTTTCCATTTGGATTACAACAATTTAACATTTATCATATATACTCATTTGAACAAAACAAGTTAGCATTATATGAGCCTTTTACTTCTTCTTATAATGTTGTAAATATGGAATTATCTTTTATTCCTCTTAAAAAAGTAAGTTTAGTTATTGGAGTTAATAACCTATTTAATCAAGAATATGTTCCACATTTATCAAGAATAAGAGATGTGGCTGGTGGTGTGCCTAACCCTGGCAGATCTTTTAATATAAGTATGAAATATGCGTTTTAAGAAACATTCTGATGAGTCTTTATAAGACGAAACAATAGTCTTCTATTTGTCAATGTTTAATTATATTTTATATAGCTATGAAACCAAATTTTTTATTTGCACTTATATGTGCTAGTTTATTTATTATTTCTTGTGAAAAAGATGATCATGATGAGGAGTGTCACCCATGTCATATTGCGCTTGAAGAATGTTGCGGAGCAACTGAGCCTCATACTCCAGGAGAGCATGAAGTTGAAATTGGTGAATTTTGTGGTGATGCCCTTGCTGATGTTGAAGCAAATGGTTGGGTTGCAACACAATCAATTACGCATGATGGTGAAGAAGAGTTTGCTGTAGGTGATCTTGTTCCAGCAAGTATGATTCATTGTGAAGAGCATGCAGATCATGATCACGATCATTAAATAATGTAAGGGTATACTAGATTCATATTATATGCGGGGGTATGCATCATGTAGTCATTTTTCGACTAATAGTATGAATCTAGTATGTTTTTAATTTTGATTTTTTCTGACAAACTTTAAAGCTTCTTTGCTGCTAAGTTTACTAAGCGATGTCTTCTCAACAAAATCCACAACCCATCTTGAATTAGTCTTACTATATTCTCTTAATATCCAACCAATAGCTTTATTAATAAAAAATTCTTTTGAATTTAATAAAGAATAGATAATATGAGTTAGTAATTCTGTGTTTAGATTATGTTTATATTTCAATTGAAACAGGAGACATGATCTTTGTAGCCAAATATTATTTGAACAAAGCCATTTTTCTACCTGATCTTCTTTTTTTTCTGGATATAAATTAAAGTATGTTCCTACTAGTTTGGGAGATAAAAAATCAATAGTATCCCACCAGGATTTATGTGTTATCATGAATTCGAATAAATTAATGTATTCGGGGGTAAATTGTTGAGTGTTTTGGAATATTAATTCTTGTGCACAGTATTGATACTCTCTTTCTTCTTTTTTCCACAGTCGTCTTATTATTTTCTTTAAATCTGGTGTTAATGACAAATTATATTCTTTAAATAGTGGTTGTTGAATATTTCTCCTTTTACTTGTAGTTAGGCCATAAAAATCAAATTGATTTCTCATATATGCACTTTGTGCTTTAGCAACTCTTGAGTTGGCTTGTTTGCGAAATTCTTGATCTAACGAATTTATAAACTCATTGTTCGTCATGATGGTAATTATAGTGAGAAAAATGAAAAATTAGACATATCTAAACTGAAGTTGTATCTAATAAAGCGAAAGTTTTCAAATTGTTCAAAACCTTGCTCTGTAAACAGAGGCATGTAAATATTTATAGGACCTAAAGGTATGCGTAACCCTATACCATATGCTGAATCACTACCATTAGTACCGAATTCGGTGTATAATTTAACGATTTTAGTTGCATTAAAATCTAAATTAATAGAGGTGAGAATTTGGTCAGAAGTTATATTTGTTTCGTGTTTGATAAAACCTTCTCTTGCAATAATTTGTTGACTAAAAAAACCGTCAGTTTCACTTCTGCCTAAGAATCGATTTGAAAAACTATAATCATCAATGCCGTTCCATCCACTCATATTTAAATAATAGTCTTTATTAGAACTATTTACAAAACCAAGATAACCTCTAATATGAAGATGCCTTTTCTTATTAATTTGATATTTGTATTGCATAATTACACTAGCTTTTTTCAGATCTTTTACAAATTCTAGTTTAGTATTTATAAAATAGGGATTTATAGTTCTGTTGTCAGTAAATTTATATTCTGTATTGACAAAATTTAATGTTTCATATCCTTTATTAAGATGTAAAAAATCTGTTTTTAAGGTTTTTTTTGTTTTGCTTCTAGGATGATTTTTTTTAAACACAATTTCTACAAATGGTTCGATTATAGAATACTCTCTTGAAAAATTATTATTGTTTGTATTATGCTCATAGGAATATCTTTCAAATAATAATCCTGTTTTTATTTTTTGAATGAATGTAGTAGGATAATATTTTTCATAGCCTAGTTTCATGTTTCCTGCAAGAGAATTTTGGTGTATGCTATACAAAGGACTTAAGGTGTATGAAAATCCATTAGAAGCGGCGATACGATTATATAGTTTGACTCCTAATAATGATTTGTCATAGTAATTCCACTCATAACTTGGTAGAAAAAATATCTGTGTTTTGTTAGGATGATCTATGCTGCCCATCAATTGAAATTTGAATGGTTCTGTTTTTTTAAAGAGTCCGTTCGTTTTTATTATGTTATTATTTCTGTTTGTTTCAGGTATATGTCCATCAAAATCGATTTGAATATAATCATGATCAATATTAGATTTCGGATACTCAATTTCTTTAGTGTTTGCAAATCCATCTATCCAAATAGGATTGTAATTTTTACCATTATTTACAGAACTAATTACAATAGGACTGCTGATTTCTCCTTTATTTTTTATAGTCACAATAAAATTGTCTCTATTTTCTTTAATATTAGTTATTGCATAATCAATATGTTTTGTTGTTTGAAGCATGTCTTTAAAAAACCATTCTAAGTTTTTTCCTGTTTTCTCTTCAAAGATCAATTGTAAATCTTTGGGCCCTGGGTGCTTAAATTTCCATTTTTCAAAATATAACTGCATACATTCGTCATATGTATCTTCTCCTAAATATGCCATTAAATAATCTAATACAATGGCTGTTTTCATATATACAATAAGCCCATAATTCATTGTCGTGTATTCTTCTGAATGCAATTCAATTGGTTGATCTTGACCTATTCTTGATAGCATCATATTTAATTCTAGAATAGTTTGTTTGTAATCATAGTCTTGTAAGTCAAGAAGTTTTATTATTTGCTTAGGGAGCATATCGAATATAAAATTGTAATCAGGATATTTAGTTCTCATATATCTTATTTCATTATGAGAGTTTATACCTTCGTCCATCCAGGGATGTGATCTTTCATTAGTTCCTAATATTCCATAAAACCAATTATGACCTATTTCATGCATAATAACAACTTCTAAGGCTTTGTCTGATCCTGATTCACCAATGACGGTGACACCAGGGTATTCCATGCCTCCTCCAGCGCTAATTGTTCCATCAACAGCAGTAGCTTGTTTATACGGGTAGTCACCATTCCAAAGAGAGTAATAGTAAGTGGCGTCATGCATATATTCGATTGACTTCTTCCATAGATCTGCTTCATTATTGGTGAACATAGACCACAGAGTTACTGTATCTTTTGAATGTGGGAGTTGAACTTCACCTTTTAACACATTAAAACGTTTATCTGCAAACCATCCGAAATCATGAACATTTTGCTCTGTATACTGTATGGTTTTTGTTTTTAAATTTGATTTTGGAAATGAGATATCGTTACCAAAATCAGAAATAGATTCTGTTTTTTTTGCTAATGCATTTAAGTATGCAATCTCAGATTCAGTTTGTAAGTTTCCTGTGGCTCCGACTATATAATTGTTTGGTAAGGTGATCGTGACATCAAAATTTCCAAATTCAGAGTAAAATTCCCCTTGATTTAAATAAGGCATAATATGCCATCCCTCTTTGTCATATACTGCCGGTTTTGGATACCATTGGGTAATCATATATGATTGTTGTACGTGGCCTAGTCTTGAAAATTTACCGTCAGGTATTTTGACTAGAAAGGGTGTAGAAATTTTGATTGTATCACCTGGATTCAAAGTGTTGCTTAACATTAACTTACAAATATCAATATGTTCTGGATGATACTCCCATTGAACTAATTTGTCATCAACTTTAAATGCTATATTATCAATGTATCCTCTTTCTGGTTTATTAGCATAGTAAAAATCAGTATCTCCTTCTTCTAATTTTTGTTGTGCTAATGCAGTTGAATTGTTTTTGTATGCATTAGGCCATAAATGAAACCATAATATGTCTAGTGTTTCATTAGAATTATTTATATACTCAATGTCTATATGCCCATTTAATGTATGTTCTTGATCATTTAAAGTAACATTAATGTTATAATTAACTTCTTGTTGAAAGTATTCTTGAGCACATAGATTAGTTATTAACAGAATAATGAATAGTAATATGTTATTTTTCATTTTAAGAAATAGATGATTTATGTACGAAGATAAAAATATTTATATTAGTAAAATAGGGAAGGGTTTCTGTATCGTAAACTGATTTGTTGTAAGCTACATATGAAAAAACTATCTACTTATGGTGTTAAATATGCTGGTTCGAAATTAAAAATGATACCACATATAGTTTCTTTGATATTAGAATTAAGAGATGTTAAGAATGTTCTTGATGGATTTAGTGGAACAACACGTGTTTCACAAGCATTTGCTCAGTTAGGCTATAATACAACAGCTAGTGATTTGTCTATATGGTCTGATGTATTTGCACATTGTTTTTTAAAATCTTCACAAACAGATTCTTTTTATCAAGAAATCATAAATCATTTAAACTCATTAAAAGGATATGATGGTTGGTATACAGAACATTACGGGTCTGAGGCTTCAGAATCTAAAAAACCATTTCAGTCTAAGAATACTAGAAAATTAGATGCAATCA
>PAVX01000047.1 GCA_002713285.1 Flavobacteriales bacterium | reverse complement strand
TGAAAATGAAAATTTTAAATTTAATTTAATTCATCCTGATTCAAATTTTACATATTTAGTAAATTGTAACAATGTTATTATCACTCCACATATTGCTGGGTTATCAAAAGAATCCAATAAAAAATTATCCGAAGTATTAATTAATAAAATTCTCAAACTAACATGAATAAAATAAATATATTCTTTACAACAATAATACTCTTGTCGTCTTTCATTAAATCTCAAGAAATGGTGCAAGAATTTTTAAATGGACCAATTAAAGATACTGAACAATTAATTGAAGGTTATATGAGTCCATTTGGGAAATGGTTTGGAACTGGACTAAATGCAGGATGGTATAATACAGCTCAACCACATCAATTTCCAGGATTTGATGTGACAGGTGGTATACATTTAATTCAGCCTCCAGAGTCTGCTATGCTATTTACTCCAACTCTAAATAATTTAATTGTCAACTCTACAAACCAAGAACTTTCAACATTTATTGGGCCATCGAATAATACCGAAATTGGATATAATAATGATGATGGAGAGTTTCAAACATTATTTAATGCTCCTGGTGGTGTGATTAATGGGAAAGACCCTATTCCCATGCCATATATACAAGGAAGTATTGGTTTAATTAAAAAAACTGAAATTTTATTTAGGTTAACACCTCCTGTTAAGTCCCAAGATTTACAAATCAGATACTGGGGCATAGGTGTCAAACACGATATCAAACAATGGATTCCTGGTGTTAAAATATTACCATTTGATTTATCTGTAATAGCAGCATACTCACAACTTAATAGTAATCTAACATTTAATGCTGACCAAGATTTAAATTTTGATGTCAATGCTTTTAACTCTAACTTAATTATAAGTAAAAAAATTCTTGGATTCACTCCATATGTGGGCTTGGGATACCAATACTCTAAATCTATCTTATCTCTCACAGGAGAATATACCATTTTAGATTGGAATGGAACAGATATCGATCCAGGGGAAATATTTCCTATATCAGATCCAATAGATATTTCATTTGGTGGTGTGAATGGCTTAAAAGCTACTTTAGGTGCAAGATTAAAATTATTATTATTTACATTTCATATAGAATGGACAAAAGCGGAATATGATGTATTTACCATTGGAATTGGGTTAAATTCTGATATTGGTTCGAAATTGATTGGAGGCAGTCTTTAATAAATTATTAATTATCTAATTCTAGTACCTGGACAGTTTAAATCATTGAATTTTCTAATAATCAGAGGTATGCCTTTTTCTTGTAGCTTCTTAATTGTTTTAGGATGAACAACCGTATTTTGATGATTACAAATTTTGAATGCTGTTTCATAGCTCAATTCTGAAAAGAATACTGAAGAAGGATTCTTTTTAGGGTCCTCACTATAAATACCGTTCACGTCCTTAAACAATAAAACTTCGTCTGCATTAAATATATTACCGAAAATAGCAGCACTATAATCTGAACCTTCCCGTCCTAAACATGTTATAGCAAAATTTTCATTAGTACCCGATCCAGCAATAAATCCTTGTGTTAAAATAGGTAAAGACCTCTCTGTTAACACCTTATCTTTATAAATAGTGAACTTGTCAACTGTCAAATCCCAATTAACAGATGAATTAACACCATTATTATCTGTTTGTATAATCGTATATGCATTCAATAGGTTATGTGCAAAATTAATTTGATGAAAATAAAAACTTAGGATTTTGGCAGAAATCAACTCACCAATAGATAGAAAACTAGCCTTTGAGGATGTGTTTGATGAAGATAAATCTAAAACGTAGTTGATAATAATTCTTATTAATTCATTTGAAAAATTCAATTGTAACATAATATCTTTAAAAAAAGATATAACCTCTTTTACATCTCGTCCTTTTGAAGAATATATTCTTTCTAGTAAATTTGTTAACTTACCAAATGCTGAAATTACAATGATAATTTTATTATCATATTTTTTCAAAATGCTGGGTAATTTTTTGATTGCATGTACATCTTTTAGACAACCTCCGCCAAATTTTAATACCTTCATTTAAATATTAAGCTTTATTTTTGTTATTTAAATATATTACTCTTTTTTAATTATTATGAATCTTTCCACTTTTTTACAATCAAAGAACTATAATGCCCAATTAAAAGAAATCATATTAAATATCGCCGAAGGCTCTATTAAAGTATATGAAAAATTAAATGAGGATGGATATGATGTCTTTGGCTCTATTGGTGAAAAAAATATCCAAAATGAAGATGTTCAAAAATTAGATTTAATTGCTAATGATATCTTTATTAAGACGTTTCAAAACAATCTCAATATAAATAGTATATTATCCGAAGAAAATGAAAATATTATAAAGTTAAATCCGGGGGGGGGCTACTTAGTTGCTATGGACCCATTAGATGGCTCATCAAATATTGATGTCAATATACCCGTTGGAAGTATTTTTTCTGTTTTAGAAAATAATCCGAATGGATTTCTTCAAAAAGGAGAATCTCAACAATTAGCATGCTATGTAATTTACGGCACAACCACAATAATGGTATTTTCTCTAGATAATGCTGTTTTTGGCTTTACTTTAAATACTAAGCTTAAAGAGTATATGTTGAGTCATCCAGATATCAAAACTCCGAACACTGGTTCTATCTTTTCTATAAATGAAGGTAATTATAATTCTATTGACAAGCGGATTGTTAAATTCATAAATGCATGTAAAGAACTTAATGCAAAGGGTAAAAGAACACATACTGGACGATTTATTGGTTCATTAGTAGCAGATTTTCATCGAAATATGCTAAAGGGAGGTATTTTTATATACCCCAAAACAGCAGATAGACCAAAGGGTCAATTACGATTGATTTATGAGTGTAATCCAATTGCATTTATTGCAAAAAATTCAAATGCTAAATCTACAAATTTAAAGATCGACATCTTGCAAGTTACGCCATCTGACATACACGAAAGAACCTCATTTGTCGTTGGATCTCAAGAGATGGTGAATAAATTATTATCATTTTACAATTAGTGGGAAAAATTGATTTATTACAACTCTTCGAAAAAGATAAAAAAACTCAATTAATAGTTGAGATATTAAATAGTAGATTACAGGCACAGCATATCCTATTAAAAGGTTTAAATGGATCATTAAAAACTGTCGCCGCATCCAATATCATTAACAAAACCAATTTTAACCACCTATTTATTCTAGATAATTTGGAAGATGCATTATATTTTTTAGATGACTTGAATAATTTAAATCCTCGGATATCATCTCACTTATTACCATCGTCTAATAGAATAAAATTTGGCGACAATAATGTGATCCTAGAAAGAATCGAGGCATTAAATAATATTATGTCGAAAAAGAAAACATGTATTGTCACTGATGTAAAAGCAATTAAAGAACAAATAATTGGAAAGAAAGATTTTAGCAAACAACAACTAACAATTAGATCGGGTGACAAAATTAATGTAGAAAAATTAATCGAAAAATTAAATAAATTTAATTTCCAAAATCAAAATTTTGTGTTGGAACCTGGTGATTTTTCTATTCGAGGTTTTATCATTGATATATTTTCCTATTCTTATGACATACCTTATAGAATTACACTAGATAATGATATTGTGGATGACATTACATCTTTTCAGGTAGCCTCACAACTATCTGTTGACAATTTCAATGAGATTAGTATTATTTCGAATATTGAAAATAGGTTAGAAACAACTGAAAAAACAACTTTTTTCTCATACTTGCCTAAAAATAGCGTAATCTGGATTAATAACCCTAGCTTATTATTCGATGATAATAATTCTGAAAAAAAGAAATTATCTATTTCTGGTTCAGAGATAAAACAAATAATTGATCAATATTATTGTTTATACACAAACAACATAAATCGTATACGTAATTTGCAAATAATTCAATTTAACTCATCTGAACAACCTGCATTTAATAAAAATTTCGAAATTTTAATAAATCATTTAGATGAGTATAAAAATAAAAACTATAAAAATATAATTACTGTTTCATCTGAAAATCAGATGAAAAGATTAAAAAATATTTTTAATAATTATTTGCATCTAGCACAATTTGTTCAAGCTAACAACTCCTTAAAAGAAGGATTTGTTGATAACGAAAATAAAATAGTATTATACACTGATCACCAAATCTTTGAACGACATCATCAATATAAATCCAAAAGGATTTATAAAACTGATAATATGATGAGTCTTAAAGATTTAACTAATTTAAAGAAAGGAGATTATATTATACATTTTGATTATGGTGTAGGTATGTTTGATGGCTTAAGAATTAAGCAGTCGAATGGGAACAATCAAGAATCAATCAGAATTATATATAAAAACAATGATGTACTATATATCAGTATTCATTCATTACATAAAATTTCTAAATATAAAGAAGCTGATCAAAATCTAAAATTAGATAAACTAGGCTCTCCAAGATGGAAAAATCTTAAAGAAAAAGTTAAAACTAAAATAAAAACAATTGCATTTGATTTAATTGCATTATATGCAAAACGTAAAATGACTACTGGTTTTTCTTTTTCTAAAGATACTTATTTACAATCTGAACTAGAAGCATCATTTATTTTTCAAGACACTGAAGATCAAATTAAAATTACTCGAGAGATTAAAGAAGATATGGAGAGTAAACATCCTATGGATCGACTAGTTTGCGGTGATGTAGGTTTTGGTAAAACTGAAATTGCTATTAGAGCTGCATTTAAAGCAGTAGCTGATAATAAACAGGTAGCAGTATTAGTCCCTACAACTATCCTAGCTCTTCAACACCATAAAACATTTACAAAAAGATTAAAACAATTTCCATGTACTGTGCAGTATTTAAATCGATTTGTCTCTAAAAAAGAAGCGACTAAAATTATATCTGATTTAAAGGAGGGATTAATTGATATTATTATTGGTACACATAGAATTATTAGTAATGATATTAAATTTAAAGACCTTGGGCTACTGATTATAGATGAAGAGCAAAAATTTGGTGTTTCTACCAAAGACAAATTGAAAACTTTAAAAGAAAATATAGATACATTAACTCTCACAGCAACTCCAATCCCACGAACACTTCAATTTTCTCTAATGGGATCTCGGGATCTTTCTATAATGACAACATATCCAAAGAATAGGAATCCTATAGAAACCACTGTTACAGTTTTTAACCACGAATTAATAAAAGAAATTATATTGTTTGAAGTGAGTCGAAATGGACAAGTATTTTTCGTACATAATCGAATAGCTAATATTGCTGATTTACATTTAATGGTATCTAAGATGTGTCCCAATTTAGAAATAAGATTTGCGCACGGACAAATGGAATCAAAAAAATTAGAAAAAACTATTTTAGATTTCATCAATGGTAAGTTTGATGTCCTAATGACAACTACAATTATTGAAAATGGGCTAGATATACCAAATGCTAATACTATTATAATAAATAATGCTCAAAATTTTGGATTAGCTGATTTACATCAAATGAGAGGTCGAGTAGGACGATCAAATAAAAAAGCTTTTTGCTACTTAATGACACCCCCTTTTAATAAGATGAAAGACCTTGCTATTAAGAGACTAAATGCTATTTCAAATCTATCTAAACTGGGTGATGGTTTTAATATTGCTATGAAAGATTTAGAGATTCGAGGTGCTGGCAATATGTTGGGAGCAGAACAATCTGGATTCATTGAAGAAATGGGATTTTCAAATTATCAGAAAATTTTAGATGAAGCTATTGTCGAATTAAAAGAAACAAAATTTAAAAAATATGTATTAGCAGACAATAATTTTCAAAATGCAATTACATGTGCTATAGAAACTGATTTAGCATTATTAATTCCCAACCAATATGTGTCGGACATTTCGGAAAGAATGAACCTATATAAGAGATTAAGTAAATTAAAAAACAAAACTGCCATTGAAGTTTTTAAAAAAGAATTGCTGGATCGCTTTGGGGATATTCCAACAGAAACCCATGAATTACTAAAATCAATTTTACTTCGATCATTAGCTGAAAAAATAAATTGTGAGAAAATAATTTTAAAAAATAATAATATGATTATTGTATTTAGGGAATTTAAATATAGTGAGCATATTAGCGAAAATATTATTAAGAATATCCTAAGTCTAGTCCAAAATCAACCTTGCTCTATTAAAGAAATAAATAATAAAATTAAGCTATATATAAATAATATTAAAAATATTGATGATGGTATGAAAATTATAACTAAAATTTATGCTTAATTAAAAATAAAATACTAACATTGTGACCATGAAAAATATACTGTTTTTATTACTTACAGTTCCATTTCTTGTGTCATCACAAGAAACAATAACTATTTCTGGTGATGTGAAAGATTTCGAAACTGGGGAATCTTTAATCGGTGCAACTATCTTTATTCCAGAATTAAAATTAGGCACTAGCACCAACACTTATGGTTGGTTTTCTATTACAATACCTAAAGGAGAATATAATACAGAAATATCATATATAGGATACCTCACTGAACAAGTGTTTATAAAATATGATACTGAAAACAATGAATTAAATATTAATTTAAAAAAAACTAGCAATAGTTTAGATGTAGTTGAAGTCACTGACAAAAGAAAAGATATAAACATTCAAAGTGCGGATATTGGAAAGCTTGAATTAGAAATTAAAAAAATCGATCAACTACCTGTATTAATGGGAGAAAAAGATATTTTAAAAACTATTCAACTATTACCGGGCATTCAATCTGGTGGAGAAGGAACAGCTGGTTTTTATGTTAGAGGTGGAGGACCTGATCAAAATTTAATTTTACTAGATGAGGCCGTAGTTTATAATGCCTCGCATTTATTTGGATTTTTCTCTGTTTTTAATAGTGATGCTATTAATAACATCGATTTAATAAAAGGATCGATGCCTGCTAATTATGGAGGAAGGTTATCTGCTGTATTAGACATAAATATGAAAGATGGTAATAATAAAAAGTTTGGAGCTGAGGGTGGAATCGGGCTTATATCATCAAGAATAACCATTGAAGGACCTATTAAAAAAGATACTAGCTCCTTTATTATTTCAGCAAGAAGAACATATTTTGATGTATTAACAAAACCTTATGTCGATACAACTTCATTCTCAGGAAGTGGATATTACTTTTATGACTTAACAACAAAAGCAAATTATAGACTGTCTAAAAAAGATAGACTTTTTATAAGTGGTTATTTTGGTCGAGATGTCTTTACTTTTAACAGTGAAGATTGGGGTTTTAATGTCAATATTCCATGGGGTAATGCGACAGCTTCTCTAAGATGGAATCATCTTTTTAATAGTCAATTGTTCATGAATACATCGCTTATTTTTACAGACTATGAATTTGAATTGAATGGTACTCAGAAATTAGAAAATTTACCAGATGCTAAAACTAAAATGTTTTCAGGAATTAGAGATTGGAATATAAAAACAGACATTTCATATTTTCCTAAAAACCATAAATTAAAATTTGGTGCAAATTATGTTTTTCACAAATTTAATCCAACTAGTTTTAGTGGGTCATATGATGATTTAAGTTTAGAAGAGATTAATAATCAGTATGCACATGAATATGCATTATATACTAATGATGAATATATCCTATCTGATAGAATCTTGTTAAATTTTGGACTTAGATATTCTGGATTTATACAAGTAGGGCCTTTTGAAAGATATATGCAAGATAATTCTGGACAAATTGGACAAATTGCAACAGATACAATAATTACATATGATAATGGTGAAATAGTAGAACACTATGGTGGGTTGGAGCCTAGATTTTCTATGCGATATTTATTAAACTCATCCTCTTCGTTAAAGTTAGGATTTACCCAAAACTATCAATATATCCATCTTACATCATTAGCAAGCTCATCACTTCCAACAGACGTTTGGCTTCCAAGTTCTGACATAGTGAAGCCACAATTTGGTAGACAATTATCATTAGGTTATTATAAAAATTTTAATGATAATACGTATGAAACTTCAACAGAAATTTATTATAAAACAATGGAAAATCTAGTTGAATATGAAGAAAATTATATTCCTGGAATTGCAGTTGGTATAGGTAATATAGATAATAATTTAACATTTGGAGATGGGCAATCCTATGGTCTAGAGTTATTTTTTTCAAAAAGGCGGGGAGCTCTAAATGGTTGGGTGGGATATACATTATCTAAAACAACTCGTGAATTTGATGAATTAAATGATGGAAATTGGTATTATTCAAAATACGATAGAACTCATGACTTGTCTTTTGTCATTAATTATGAAATTAGTGAAAGATTAAATTTTTCAACAGTATTTATATATGCAACAGGTAACTCGCTGACTGTTCCTAAATCAGTATATGTAATTAATGGAGAATTATTAACTGAATGGGGAGATCGAAATAGTTATAGAATGTCGCCTTACCATCGTATGGATATGTCAATTACATTGAAAAATAAACCAAATAAAAAATATGATTCTAGTTGGTCTCTATCCATTTACAATATTTACAATCGACAAAATCCTTATTTTATTTATTTTGAACCAGAGGGGCTTCTTGGTGGTGATGAAGAAGTTCAGATTACAGCTCAACAAGTATCATTATTCCCAATCATTCCATCAATATCATGGAATTTTAAATTTTAAATTATGAGAAATAATTACATATTTATTTTTTTATTCTTATTCGTATCATGTACACAAGAAATTGAAATAAAATTACCCAATAGTGGAGCTGAGTTAGTGGTAAATGGGTATATTGAAAATGGGCAGCCAGTAAAAATTCTATTAACAAGAAGTCTTCCTTATTTTGATCCAATAAATGATGATCAAGTAATTGGGTCGTATATAAATGATGCTACTATCAAAATAACCAATAGTTTAGGGGAGAGTGAAGTTCTATCAAATAACTTTGGACTAACAGATACTTGGTACTATAATTACTCTGGATCTTCTATTATAGGAGAAGAAGAAATGACATACGTGTTAGAAATTATTAAAGGAGACACAATTGTAACTGCAAAAACTACAATTCCAAAACTAGCACCTGTAACACAAGATAGTTTAAGGTTCCTGTATCGTGTTGATGACAGTACATATTGTTATATGTTAGGACATCTACTTGATCCTGACAGCATTGGTAATTGTTATCGTATTTTTTCACAAACAAAACCTATTTGGTCAAGTAACTTTGATGATAATAACGATGGATATGATGATTTCTTTATGAGTATGTTAGATCAAGATGGGAATTATAATGATGAATATACTAATGGTTGGGATTTTAGCTTTCCAATGTATAAAGGGCGTGGATTTTGGCAAGAATGGGGAGCACAAGAAGTTGGTGCTGATAATGTAGATGATCAAGTAGATGGAAGCACTGGAGCTACAACAGGATTTTGGAATGTTGGGGACTCCGTAATCTTAAAATGGTCATCTGTAGATAGAGCGTCTTGGGATTTTTGGGCATCCCTACAATTCAATAACCCTGCTGGTCCATTTGGATCGCCATCGGATGTTAATAGTAATATTAATGGTGGGTTGGGTGTTTTTGGAGGAACATCTTCTCAGTATATTTACTTATTAGCACAGCCTGAATAAGCTTACTTACTTATAAACCAAAGCTCTTACTGATTCCATCTACACCTCCTAATAAATGTTCAATTGGATTTTCCAATGCCTCTTTTACAGCAACTAAAAAACCTACTGATTCTTTACCATCGATTATTCGATGATCGTAAGATAATGCTAAATACATTATTGGTCGAATACCAATCTCTTTTCCTATGACAATAGGCCTATCTACAATATTATGCATCCCTAAAATGGCGGATTGTGGCGGATTAATAATTGGTGTTGATAACATTGATCCAAATACACCACCATTAGTTATGGTAAAGGTGCCCCCGAGCATATCATCAATCGAAATACTACCGTCTCTAGCTTTTGTAGCTAATCTTTGAATCTCTGCTTCAACTTCAACAAAATTTAACATTTCAACATTTCTTACTACTGGAACGACTAGACCTTTTGGAGAGCTTACGGCAATAGAAATATCTACATAATCAAAACTAACTAAATCATCACCATCAATCATGGAATTAACATCTGGGAACATTTTTAATGCTCTCGCTACACTTTTCGTAAAAAACGACATATAACCCAATTTGAATCCATGTTTCTGTTGAAATTCTTCCTTATACTTATTTCTTATTCCATTAATAACCGACATGTTTACTTCATTAAATGTTGTCAACATTGCTGTTTCATTTTTAACACTTACAAGTCTGGTTGCTAATTTTCTCCTCAAAGCAGATAGCCTTTTTCTTCTCTGATCTCTATTCCCCTTACCAATACCCATAGCAGGTTTCGCTGTAAGAACATCTTGTTTCGTTATCCTTCCCTCTTTCCCTGTCCCTGAATTAATCTCTATATTTTTTTCTCTAATAATTTTTTTAGCTGCAGGTGATGCTATTATTTCTTTTGAATTATCCGATGCCGAAACTGCTTTTTTATTAGCCTTAGAAGCCTCTTTTTTAACTGTCTTAACACTAGTATCAATCTGACATATTACTTCACCAACTGGTATAGTCACTTCTACTTCTTTTAATATCTGAATCTGACCACTATCTTCCGCACTAACCGTAAGAGTGGCTTTATCTGAGTCAATTTCACAAATTTCTTGATCTTTTTCTACATAATCTCCATTTGAAACTAACCAATTAGAAATTTCAACTTCAGTTATCGATTCTCCTGGACTAGGAACTTTTATATCTAAAATCATAATTTAATTTTTAAATACTTTATTTATAATTCGAGCTTGTCTTTCAAAATATCTTTTTGAAGATCCGCTTGCTGGTGATGCACTTTCTCCTCTTGAAATTAATTCTATTTTTAATTTCACTAATCTAAATTGATCCATAACATGAAACCATGCACCCATATTTTTAGGCTCTTCTTGAACCCAAATATATTTATTTACATTTTTATATTTAGAAATAATGGTTTCTAAATTTCGATTTGGAAATGGATATAATTGTTCTATCCTTATAATAGCAATATCTTCATTTTGAATTTCAAGACGTTTTGCATCTAATTCATAATAAATTTTACCACTTGTAAAAACCAGTGTTTTAACTTTATTCTTTATAGCCTTTTGATCATCTATTACCTCTAAGAAAGAACCATCACTAAGCTCATCTAAACTAGATACGCATTGTGGATGTCTTAATAAACTTTTAGGTGAAAACAAAATTAGTGGCTTTCTAAATGATCTTTTCATTTGTCTTCGTAACATATGAAATAAATTAGATGGTGTGGTACAATTAATTATCTGCATATTATTCTGTGCACATAATTGTAAGAATCGTTCCATCCTAGCACTAGAATGTTCAGCTCCTTGCCCCTCATAGCCATGTGGTAAGTAAACAACTAATCCATTCTGTAAATTCCATTTCTCTTCAGAAGAAGATAAATATTGATCAATAATAATCTGTGCACCATTACAAAAATCACCAAACTGCGCTTCCCAAATAGTTAATCCATGAGGCTTAGCTGCTGCATAACCATATTCGAAACCGAGCACCGCATATTCAGAAAGGAACGAATTAAAAATTTTAAAATTAGATTTAGGGTTTTTTAAAACATCAAAAATATTAATTTTTGTTTCATTATTCTCACTTTTTATAATTGCATGGCGATGAGAAAATGTGCCCCTCTCAACATCTTGTCCAGATATTCTAATTGGAATTTCATCCTGTAAAAGACTAGCATAAGCCAGGAGCTCTGCCATCCCCCAATCTAATTTCATTCCATTTTCTAACATAGATAATCTATCTGAAAATAATTTTTTTGTTTTTTTATAAAAATGGTGATCTTTAGGTAATGTGCATATTTTTTTTCCTAATAGGATTAGTTCTTTTTTATCAAAAGTAGTATCTATGGGCAATAAAAAATCTGCTGGCTTAGCTTTATTTAAACCAAGCCAATTATCCCCAACAATAGATTTTATAATAGTTTTCTTTTTTTCTTTTGCTTTATTAAATTCTTTATTTAATAACTCTGAAAATTCTTTTTTAATAACCTCAATTGTGTCTTTGTCAAGAATGTTTTCAAGAATTAATTTTTCAGTATAAATTTCATGTGGGTTTTTATGCCTTTCAATTAATTTATATAAATTGGGTTGCGTGAATTTTGGCTCATCACCTTCATTATGTCCATATTTTCTATAGCACAATAAATCTATAAATACATCTTTATGAAAAGTCTGCCTATATGATAAAGCGAAATCAATAGTATGTATAACAGCTTCAACATCATCTCCATTGACATGCAGAACAGGACATAATGTAGATTTAGCTACATCGGTACAATATGTACTTGATCTTGCATCTAGATAGTTAGTGGTAAACCCAACCTGATTATTAATAATAATATGGACTGTCCCGCCAGTATTATACCCTTCGAGTTGAGCCATTTGTATTACTTCATAAACTACTCCTTGTCCTGCAATAGCAGCATCACCATGAATTAAAATTGGTAATAATTTAGTATTATCACCATTATATTTTTTATCAATTTTCGATCTAGAAATGCCTTCAACAACTGGTCCAACTGCTTCTAAGTGAGATGGGTTGGGTGCTAAACTTAACTCAACAGAATCGCCATTAGCAAGGTGGCGCTTACAATTATAACCTAAATGATATTTTACATCTCCATCAAACTCATCATCTTCATAAATAACTCCATCGAATTCATTAAATAATCGCGCATAAGGTTTATTAAATATATTAGCTAATACACTTAACCTCCCTCTATGAGCCATCCCAAAAACAAATTCTTTAACACCTAAAGATGCCCCACATGAAAGAGCGTGTTCAAGAGCAGGAATAAGGGACTCTGCTCCCTCAATAGAAAATCGTTTTTGACCCACATATTTTTTGTGTAAAAATTTCTCGAAATTAACAACAGAATTCAACTCTTTTAAGATCTCAATTTTTTTCTCGCTGCTGAATAATGGTTGATTATTATTTTTATGAATAAATTGTTTAATCCATTCAAACTCTTTTGTTTCTCGAATATACACATACTCTATCCCTATAGATTGACAATATACTGTCTCTAAATGTTTTAGTATCTCTGCTAATGTTGTGGGTCCAAGTCCAACTTCATGACCTGCTTGAAAAGTTGTTTCTAAGTCATTAATACTTAAGTTGAAATTTTGAATATCTAATTTGGGCAAATACTCTCTTCTTTCTCGAACAGGATTGGTCTTTGTAAACAAATGTCCTCTTTTTCGAAAATCTTCTATTAAAGAAATAACTTGAAACTCTTTTGATATTGTAATTGGCAAGTCTTTCTTTAATATATTATATGGTTCCTTAGCAAATTCATAGCCTTGAAAAAAGCTTCTCCAAGATGTATCAATAGAATCTGGATTCTCTAAATACTGAGTATATAATTTATCATAAAATGAAATATGTATGCTACCAAGAAATGAGTATTTATCCATTAATGATTTTTTTTCAAAATTACATTTTTATAGGTTGGAAATTAAAAAAAACACTGAAAAATTTTAAGTATTGATTTTATTTTTTTAAACAAAGAATAAGTTTGGCACACGTTTTGTTTTATTACTGTTGTATTGAAAATTAATGTTTAACTATAAAATTGAATACTATGAAAAATTTTAACCAAATCATAG
>PAVX01000046.1 GCA_002713285.1 Flavobacteriales bacterium | reverse complement strand
CCACTTAATACAAGACATGACCCATCATCGCTAGTAGCTGTTTCATCGTAGTTCATTGCTAAATCACACATGCATCCTGACACAATACATGACCCATCATCTTCAGTAGCAGAAGGGTTATAGTTGTCAGCTAATTCATTGGTACATCCCAATACCAGCTCTGTGTCATCACCACAAGAATCACAGCTTATTTGGCATTCTTCTGAAATTGTAAGACCATTCCATGAACCATCGCAACCAAATATTGTAATAACAGTTGCACAATCAAGTGGTGTCATAGAGGAGTCATTATCAGCACAGTCTGTTGGACATGAATCACAACTTTCTGGACAACTTTCTGAAACTAAAAGACCTGTCATAGAGTTAGTGCCATCACAACCAAATACCATGATTTGTGTTGAGCAATCTAATGCTCCTGAATTGTCGTCAGCACAATCACTATCATCTGATTGAGATGTGAACGCTAAACTAGAAATTCCTGAAAGCCCATTACAACCATATGTGCTGGAGCCAAAAGAATATGTAGCTTGTGTAGAATAAATAGTTTCTCCTGAATCCGGATCAATAATACCAAATGTAAATTCTTCTCCTGCAGCAAAACCATTATTCATACCTGCTTCAGAACCCCATGCAGCTATGGATGTTGTTTCACCATTCCATTGTACACCACCACCAAAAGCCATATTTCCAGCAGCATCAGTATAAAATGTTCCAATCCAACTACCTGATGAGACTGCAGATCCATCAAGTATAATTTCTGTTGTTGGTTGAATTAAAATAGTCGCATTACAATCTGTATCTGGTGCATCTCCCCATGGATTAGAGCCCATACTCATAGCCATCCATTGATTAACAATTCCTCCTAAATCATTACTAAGGTTTGATGGCGAGGTAGAAGCTTCACAATATGATGTACATCTATTTGTATATGTACCATCAGGGAAAATTATGTAAAATGTAGGCGTGTACACAATTTCTGCTCCATAATAAGATGTTGAATTGCCATTAATTAAAGGATATGCTGCTCCATATTCTTCAACATATGAGTTGCATTGAGAATCTGTGCTACCTGCATTTATATCTAATGCTATAACTTCAACTTCTCCAGTTCCATTTGGACCATATGTTTCATAAAATTCTCCTACATATGGAGCGTATGTTTGACATGCTCCACAATTAACATTCATAAATTCTAATACAACAATCTTTCCATTTTCTAAATAATCATTGTATAGTGTATGTGTTGTTTCATTTAAATCATTAGCAAACCAATCTGGAGCAGTTCCAGTTGCTTCAAAATTTAAGCTTTGTGCTTGTGAAATAAAAGAAAATAATAAAAAGGCAAGTATAATTAATTGTCTCATAATATATAGGGGTTTTAAAAAAATATCAGAACATAAAGTTACAAAAAAAATATATGTTGTTTTACATATACTTAAAATTAAGAATTTTTGCGTCTGTTCAGATTTAAAATTCTAGTTATTAACAATGTTAATAAAATATGTTGATATTGTTTTAATAACTAAATTGGAATTTTATTTGGAAGTTTCATGTTTTTTGTACGTTTGAAGTACCGATGATTTAAAAGCGTTTGGAAAGTTCCAAACATGATTTTCATCGGACAAGCATTGGAGTGTTTGTTAAATTTAAGTTTTTACTTGTAAAATCGTCAAACATTTGCTCATAAATTTGAAAAAATTAATGAAAGAGAATGCTGGTCCTAAAGAACATTAGCAGTAATGTTTCATTATGAAAAAATATCATCTGAGGTTCCCAAGGTTTCTTAATTGAAATCTATAACCTAAAAAGTGATAATTCATTTTATTATTTTCATGGTTAACAACCTCTCAAAGAAGTCCGAATGGGCTTCTTTATAAAAAAGAAATATCGTAAGATATAGCTTTATTTAAAAGGAGGTTTTTGAACAGAATTCTGTTCGTTTAGAGTAGCGATGCTCAGATAGGGGACTATAGGATTCTAATCCACGGAGTGTTTTACACTAAAGAAGATTAGATTTGAGTCAAAGGTTTTTAAAATTAAATAGGAAACTATTGATTTTAGGAAGCGGAGAGAAATCTCCGCTTTTTTTTTGTTTTAATTTATAACAAAAATAATGTATACAACATAGATAATAAGAAGCGATAGTCCTTCTATTTTAGAAATCACCATATTATGATTATTTTTTTCAACACGAAAGAGATTACTTAAATAAAAACATGGTAACAAAAACAAAGTAATAAACAACATAATAAAAGCATCTATTTCTAAATTGTTTCCTACGCTAATCTCATTGATACATGTTGTTACTCCAAGTACAGCTAACATATTAAAAATATTAGATCCTAATAAATTACCAATTGCTAACTGTGTCTCTTTTTTATACGCAGCATAAATACTTGAAAATAGTTCTGGTAAACTTGTTCCTAATGCTACTAAACTAATCGAAATAACTCTGTCACTTACACCTAGTTTCAGTGCTATTTCTTTAGAGGAGTTTACCAGCATTTCACTTCCCATCCAGAGTATTAGTGATCCCGATAATAAAATAAGTATTAAATAAAATAATTTTTTTATAATTATTTCTTTTCCAAAGAATATTAAAATATTAGGATCTTCCAACTGTTCTGCATTTAATATACTTTTACCATTTTTGAACAAAAAAATATTAAAACTAATTAATACTAAGATTGCTAAGACACCATATAAAAGATTAAATAAGCCAATTTGTACAAGAATAAAAACAAATGCAGTAGAGATTAGTATTAAAGGTACATAATTTAGGTATAGTTCTTTTTTTGAAAAAATAATAGGGCTAATTATTGCTGTTACTCCTAAAACTAGAGAGATATTAGAAATATTAGATCCAATAATATTTCCAATAGCAAAATCATGATATCCTCTTATAGATGATGACAGAGTAACAAATAATTCTGGCAGGGAAGTAGCAAGTGAAACAATTGTAAAACCTATAACGATTCTATTAATATTTAATCTATTTGATATGGTAATAGCAGTATTCACTAACAACTGTGTGCCAACAAATAATAAGATTAAAGAAATTAGAAAATTAACAACCACTCAATACTTGAATATGTTTATAAAGATTTAAATTAATCATATAATTTAAATTTCTTTATTAAATTCGCATAAAATTAAAATGGTCGCGTAGCTCAGCTGGATAGAGCATCTGCCTTCTAAGCAGACGGTCACAGGTTCGAATCCTGTCGCGATCACAAAAAAACAAAAAATGGATAAATCTACCGAATGGAGATATGAGAAAACACTTTCTTTTTTATCCAAACATTGTGATACATCTAATAAAATCTTAGATCTTGGTGTATCTAATAATCTCTCGAAATTAATACAAAAAAAAGGATTTCATGTTCTTAATACAAAAGGAGAAAATCTAGATTTAGATTTTAATTCAGTGCTTGATAATAGTATTGATGTTGTTACCGCATTTGAGATATTTGAACATATGTTAGCTCCGTTTAATATTTTACAAAAAATACAAGCCAATAAATTAATAGCATCGGTTCCCTTAAAACTATGGTTTGCTGAAGCTTATTGGAATGAAGATGATGACTGGGACAAACATTATCATGAGTTTGAAAGCAAACAATTTAATTTTTTATTAGAAAAAAGTGGTTGGAGGATTATTGCATCAGAAAAATGGAAACCCTATAAACAAATTAAGTTTGGTGTTAGACCGTTTTTACGCATGTTTACAAATAGATATTATATAGTATATTGTGAAAGAATCTAGTCTAATCCTTTATATCTTCTAAATTTAACAAAAAAGCATATTCTAGGGCTACCTCTTTGTATCGTTTAAATCTTCCTGAAGCTCCACCATGACCAACATCCATATTGCAATCCATAATCAAAAGATTATCATCTGTTTTATATTCTCTTAATTTAGCAACCCATTTTGCAGGCTCCCAATACTGCACCTGACTATCCCAATAACCAGTAGTGACAAGTAGGTTTGGGTAATTTTTTCGTTCTATATTGTCATATGGAGAGTAGGATTTTATATAATCATAATACTCTTTGTCTTTCGGATTACCCCATTCATCAAACTCTCCAGTTGTTAGTGGAATACTTTCATCTAACATAGTTGATATAACATCTACAAATGGAACTGCTGAAATAACACCATTCCAAAGGTCAGGCCTCATATTTATAATAGCTCCCATTAATAATCCGCCAGCACTACCACCAGCAGCATAAAGCTTATTCTTATTTGTATAGCTTTCTTCTATTAAAAACTCTGCACAATCAATAAAATCATAAAAAGTATTTTTTTTATTCAGCAACTTACCATCTTCATACCATTCTCTCCCTAATTCTTCACCTCCTCTTATGTGGGCAATTGCAAATATAAAACCACGATTTAACAAGCTTAATCTAACAGAACTAAAATAAGGATCTATACTAGATCCATAACTACCATATCCATATAGCAGTAATGGATTCTGGTTGTCTTTTGTTATTCCTTTTTTATAGACTAAAGATATTGGTACCTTTTTACCATCTCTAGCTTCAGCATAATATCTTTTAGATTCATAATTACTAGGAGAAAATGTGTCGTCTAACACCTGGTCTTGTTTTAATAATTTTTTTGTCGTTAGTTTCATGTCATAATCATAGACAGTTACCGGAGTCGTCATAGATGTATACACAAATCGTAAAATAGAGGTATCAAACTCTACATTAGATGTTGTAAAAACAGAGTACGCAGGATCATTAAACTCCACATAATGGGATGAAAAATCCATCCAATTAATCACTTTAATTCGACTTAAACCATCCTTTCTTTCTTCTATTACTAGATAATCTTGAAAAATATCTATTCCCTCTATTAAAACGTCATCCTGATGAGGTATAACTTCTTCCCAATATTGTTTTTCAGGTTTTGATATTAGGGTTTTCATTAATCTGAAATTTTTTGCTTTATAGTTGGTGAGGATGTAAAAATAATCTTTGTAGTGATATAAATTATATTCAAGATCTTTTTCCCGTTTTTGTGTTATAGTAAATTCAGAATCTGGAAAATTAGCATCGATATATCTATATTCATTTGATAAGGTGTGATAACTACCAATCATAATATATTTTTTAGATTTTGACTTAGTAACATAACAACCAAATGTGTCATCTGCTTCTTCATAAACCAAAACATCCTCCTCTTGATTAGTTCCTAGTCTATGTTTATAGATTTGATAAGATCTTAATGTTACTGAGTCTTGTTTTGCATAAAAAATAGTTTTATTATCATTTGCCCAAACTATTGAACCCGTAGTATTACTAATCTTGTCAGCTAGAATTTCATTTTTCTGTAAATCTTTTATATATATAGTATATTCTCTTCTAGAAACAGTATCTACGGCATATGCAAGTAAATTATGATTAAGACTTATAGATTTTCCTCCTATTGCATAATAACTATAATCTTTTGCCATCTCGGAAACATCAAGCATGATTTCTTCTTTACTTTCACTGTTAATTAATTTTCTGCAATGAAAAGGATATTCTTTATCTTTTTCATACCTAGTATAGTATGAATAATGATCTATTTTAACAGGAACAGAGGAATCATCTTTTTTGATTCTGTTTTTTATTTCATTAAATAAATTTAATTGCAGCTCTTCAGTATGTTTCATTTTAGATTTTAAATACTTATTTTCAGCATTTAAATAATCTAAAACAGATTGTGTTTGTTGATCTGGATTTTTGCTTTCTTTTTGCCTATCAGATAATCTCATCCAAAAATAATTATCTATTCTTTCATCACCATGTATTGAAAGTACTTTAGGCTCTTTTTTTGCAATGGGTATATTTTCCGTATTCATGCTTTGAAAATTACAACTAGTAAGTGTAAAAAAAATAAAAGTTAATAAAAGAAATCTCACACTTATCTAGATCTAAGTTTTGAAAGTAGCCTAAGTATTTCTAGGTATAACCAAATTAATGTGACTAATAAGCCAAAAGCACCATACCATTCCATATATTTTGGCATTCCTTTTTCGGAACCTTCCTCTATAAAGTCAAAATCTAAAACAAGGTTTAAAGACGCTATTACTACAACAAAAAGACTGAATCCAACACTAAATAAACTACTGTTTGTTGGATCTAATACAGGAAGTCCTGAACCAAAAAAGCTCATAACTAAACCAACCATATATACTAAAAATATACCACCTGTAGCAGCAAATAATCCTAATTTAAAGTTTTCTGTAGGTTTAATAATTTGACTTTTATATGCAAAAAGAAGAGCAAACAATATTCCTAATGTAAGTAGAATTGCTTGTGAGACTATTCCCTCATACATAGAATTATACATAAAAGATATTCCTCCAAGCGCAAGACCTTCAAGTGCTGCATATATAGGAACAGTTGTTGGAGCCAAATGTTTTTTAAAAATAGTAATTAACGCTACAATAAAACCTCCAATAAAACCAACTGGCATTAAGAATGATAATTGAGGATTAGTATAAGTAAAGTATCCCGTTGCTAGCAATATTGTTAAGCCAAGGGCTGTTTTATTAACAGTACCATTAATTGTCATTGTATTTTCTGCAGAAACTGCCGAAATACCATTAAAAGTTTCTGAGGAAAGTGCTGGATTACCAGACCGTAGTGCAAGATGATTAGCCATAATTTCTATTATATTTAAAAAAAACAAATCTAACAAATAGTTTATACTATTTAAAGTATAATAATGTTTTATTTACTAGCCTCTTTTTTTATATATTTGCCTCCAGCAAATCCAGTTTATTATGACTAAAAAACAAAAACTACAAGCATTTAGTGTCTTCTTAATTATACTTATTACGGTTATTTTTATTAAAAGTCATAAAAAAGAAGAGGTATCTGTATCAAAATCTAATGAAAGCCAATCATCAAATATCAATTGTTCAAAAGCCATTGTAGAAGATGTTGTTCCATTTATTGATTTTGCTGGCAGGATTAATTCTTTAAGAAAAATTAATATAGTTTCAGAGGTAAATGGAGTATCTAATGTTTCAAATGAAAAATTTGAAGTAGGAGAGTCATTTAAAAAAGGTGAGGTTTTAATAGATATTAAAGATGCTGATGTAGATTTAGAGTTAAAATCTATTAAAAGTCAATTTTTAGCATTATTAGTGCAGATTTTACCTGATGTAAGAATGGACTTTCCTTCGTTAGGAAAGAAGCTGCAGATATATATTAATGACTTTACTTTAAATGGAAAGCTGAATAATTTCCCAAATACTAGTACATCAAAAGAACGAAACTTTCTTTCTTCAAGACAGGTGTTTGCTAATTATTACAAAATTAAAGCATTAGAAAACAGATTAGATAAATTCAAAATCAGAGCACCGTTTGATGGTGTTGTAACACAAGCCCTTATTGATCCAGGATCTAATGTTATTATAGGTCAACCATTAGGTGCATTTATAGATCCTAATAATTATGAAATTAGTACATCAGTCAGTATAAGTGAGTCTAATATTATTAAAATAGGTGACCGAGTGGTTATATCATCGGATGATTTATCTCAAGATGTGACTGCATATATAGAAAGAATAGGTAGTCATATTAACGAATTAACACAAAGCATTGATGTTTTTATTAAAGTAGATAATGCTAATATTAAAGATGGTATGTATGTTACGGGTAAAATTCAAGCTGACACATTAGAGAATGTTACGAAAATAGAAAGATCGCAGCTAATAGAAAACAATAAAATCTATATGTTAGAGAATGATAGTTTAAGACTAAAAACTGTTGATGTTATAACTTTTCAAGATGAGTATGCTATTGTAAATGGAGTCAGCAACAATGATTGTGTTGTCGAACAGTATCGAAACTATTTCTATGATGGTATGAGTGTAAAATAAAAGCAATGAAGAATATTATATCTTATTTTATTAAATACCCAATCACCGCAAACTTATTAATGTTTTTAATTTTTGTATTTGGTATTGTAGGGCTTACTAGCTTACGATCAACCTTTTTTCCAGAAATGTCTAGTCGATTAATTTCTATTCAAGCTGTTTCAGCTGGATTGTCTCCTTTGGAAGTTGAAGAGTCTGTTACCAAAAAAATAGAATATAAATTAGAATCTGTATCAGGAGTAAAAGATATTACTTCATCTTCTTTAGAAAATATCTCTTCGATCTATGTGGAAATGGAACGAGGAGCTAATATGTATGTGGGGTTACAGAATATAAATAACGCTGTTGACCAAGTAAATTTTGGTGTAGATGTCGAGGAAATTTTTATACGTAAAAGAGAGTTTGTTATGCCTACAATCAGTTTTTCAATATCATCTGATTATGACTTAACCTATTTAAAAACCCAAATTGATCAAATTGAAGATGAATTAAAATCTGTAGATGGTATATCGGAAGTTTCAGTAACAGGTTTACCGGAAAAAGAAATTGAAATATCAGTTACTGAAGATAGGTTATTAGCATATAACTTATCTATGGAAGAAATTAATAATGCTGTCCTTAGAAATAATATTAACCTAACAGGTGGTAAGATTGAAGTAAATGGAACACAGTACTTGCTTCGTGCAAATAATAAATCCAGTGTTAGTAGAGATATTGGCAATATAGTTGTGAGGGTTAATGAGAACGGAAGCCCTCTTTACTTAAAAGATGTTGCAAACATTATAGATACATGGTCTGAATCTTCAATTAAGCGTTATCGTAATAACAAAAGATCAATTAATATTATTGTAAGTAATACTGAAACTCAAGACATATTATTTATTGCAGATTACATAAAAAGCTATGTAGATGATTTAAACAAGAACAATGAGAATATTGAAGCCAAGATATTATTTGATGCATCTAATCCATTAAAACAAAGAATAGAGCTATTATCTAAGAATGGAATCATAGGTTTTTTTCTGGTTTTATTGTTTTTAACTATGTTTCTACATCCTAGAGTTTCTTTTTGGGTAGCCTTAAGTATACCAATTTCATTTTTAGGGATGTTTTTCTTAGCTCCTTCAGCGCCAATTACTATTAATATGATGACTATGTATGCTATGATATTGGTAATTGGTATACTCGTAGATGATGGTATTATTATTGGTGAAAATATAATTAGAAAATTTGAAGGAGGTTTAAGCAGATATAATGCGGCTGTCGAAGGAACCATGGAGGTGTTTCCTGCTGTATTTGCAGGAGTTTCAACAACAGCAGTAGCATTTCTATCGTTTTTCTTTTTTGAAGGTATGATGGGAGAATTTGGTTGGCAAATGGGTTTTGTGGTTATTGCTACTCTATTTTTCTCTTTAGTGGAAGGAGCTTTTATATTACCTGCTCATATTGCATATTCAAAAGCTTTAGATAAAAAACAGAAGAAAAATAAAATCTCACAGTATTTCAACAGCATCATCAATACTTTAAGAGATGAATACTATAGACCCTTACTCAAGTATCTTTTAAAGAAGATACATGTTGCATATATATTATTTGTTGGAGCTTTTATTCTTTTTGTGTTTGCTAGTGGTTTTGCATTTACTTTTTTCCCTTCTGTAGAGCTAGATGATTTATACATTGAGTTTAAAACAAAGCCAGGAACTACAATGGATGAAACCAAAACATATGCAGACAATATTTTAAAAATTGTTAATAGAGTTAATAAGGAGTTAGAAGATTCATTAAATACTAATATCATTAGTGCTACTGAAGTAAAGATAGGACCATCTTCTCATAATGGTACTTTAGAAATGTTTTTAACGCCACCTGAAAATAGAGGAATACGAGCATATGATATTGTAGAAAAAATACGATCAGAGATAATAGATATGCCTGGTTTAGAAAACTTAATTATGGGAGTAGGGGATCCATTTGGTAAACCTCTTGCATTTGCTCTATTAAGCAATAATGGTGAAGAATTAGAGGCTGCAAGTGAAATGTTTGCAAAAGAACTAGCAGCAATGGATGGTGTGGCTGCATCATCTACAGATTATGAGTATGGGCCAAATGAAATTAATTTTACTTTAAAAGAAAAGGCTAAAAGTTTAGGATTAACAAATTATGAGGTTTTTTATCAAGTAAGACAAGCATTTTTTGGTCAACAAATACAAGATCTGCAAACAAATCAGGATGAATTAAAATTATGGGTTAGATATAGTGAAGATGAAAAAAATTCATTTTCTAATCTAGAAAACATGAAAATAGGAACATCAAAAGGTGTTTTTCCATTGAAAGAGTTGGTGCATTTTAATATAGATAATAAGATTATTAGTATCAATAGAAAAAATGGAAGAAAGATTATAGAGATAGAAGGAGAGTTGGCTAGCGCTACATCATATAGTTCTGATATCATTACAGAAGTTGAATCGACTATGTTTCCTAAAGTCCAGTCGAAATTCCCATCAGTGAGCTTAGAATTATCAGGTTCCTCTGATGAAGGAACTGTTACAGCAAATTCAATGAAAAAAATAATGCCGGTTTTTGCATTATTAATTCTATGTATAGTTTTAATAACTTTTAGATCTAAAGCACAAACGTTAATTGTGTTTGTGTTGATGCCTTTCACTTTAATTGGTGTTATTTTCGGTCATTTATTACATGGTATGCCTATTAGTGTACTCTCTGGGTTTGGAGTGGTTGCCTTAATAGGGGTTCTTGTTAATGATGCACTTGTTTTTATCACAGCATTTAATTTAAGAATGAGAAATGGTGAAAAGTTTATGCATGCTTTAGAAGAAACAGCAATTACAAGGTTTAGACCTATTATGTTGACAACCATAACTACTGTATTTGGCTTGTTACCACTAATATTTGAAAAAAGTATGCAAGCACAGTTTCTGATACCTATGGCTGTGTCTTTAAGTTATGGTATAATCATGGCAACTCTATTAACTTTATTGTTATTACCAGTTATGTTGTTAACTATTAATAATATTAGACTATTTATCTCTAAAACAGGTGATAGAGAAAGTGTAGAGCCTGCTGTAAAAGAATTAAAAAGGGACATATGAGAATATATATATTGTTTTTATTTTGTATTTCATTGTGTGTTTACTCTCAAGAGAATCTAACTCTAGAGAAAGCAATAGAGTATGGTATCGCGAATAGTCATGATATTGCTATTGCTAAAAATGATGCTCAAATCATAAAAAATATGAGTCATATAGGTGCTGCAGGCATGCTGCCTAATATCGCTATTTCATCTGGATACAATGGATCTATCAATGATGCGGAATTAGAATTTAATTCTTTTTTAGATTTTGGTAGTGGGATGGAGTCAGATATTGAAGCTACTCAAGCACAATCATCAAACTTAACATCTTCTATTGGTCTGAGCTACAGACTTTTCAATGGATTTAGCGGTATATATACTTTAAGTAAGTTTAAGAATCAGAAGACAATGGCTGATGAAAACACAAGGTTTCAAATAGAAAATAAAATATTAGAAGTTATTAGACAGTACTATGATTTATTGAATAAAGAAAATATATATCAAACTTTTAAAAGTAGTCATGATATATCCCTAGACAGATATAATCAGGAGTTAGAGAAGTATAATCTTGGTTCTGCATCTACATTAAACCTATTAAATGCAGAAGTTAACCTTAATCAAGATAAGGTAAATATGGAAGAGGCTCGTATTGCTATGAAAACAAGTAGGTTAAATATGGCACTACTAATAGGCATTACAGAGGAGTCTTTTGTCATTACACATAATTTCTCTTTTAATAACAATCTCAATCTTAATGATTTATTAAACAGTATGGTTTATACAAATTCAAGTATAGCAATGGCAGAATTGAATTACGCTATAGCACAAGATGAATTAAAAATATCTAAAGCTAATTTTACGCCTAGTGTAGATTTCTTTTCTTCTTACTCATATAATAATCGAAAAAGTGAAACAAGTTTTATTAGCAAGCAAAAAGATTATGGTATTGTGGTTGGATTGAATGTGGAAATACCAGTTTTTTCAGCCAATATGAGGCGAAAGAGTTTTCAAAATGCTAAAATTAACTTAGACTCAAAAACACACTCCCTTGAACAAATAAAGACAACTATAGAGGCAGCATTAACAAACGCATACTATACTTATATAGAAGGGTTAAAGAATTTAGAGCTATTAAAGAAAAATCTAGATACTGTAGAAAAAACCGCAAATATTAGTAAGGAGCTATATAACATGGGTCAGATTAGTAATCTAGAGTATAGGGAATCTCAAATTCTATTAGATCAAGCAGAAATCAATTATAGCTCAAAATTATCTGCTATGAAAATTCAAGAATATGTGATATATCAATTATCTGGTCAACTTCAATCAAAGTAATTATGTTTTTAAGAGAAATAGGGGAGACCGGTATAAAATTATCATCATTAGGTTTAGGGTGTTGGCAGTTTAGTAAAAACACTGGTTTTGCAGGTAAATTTTGGCCTAAATTATCAAACGAAAACACTCTAGAAATTATTCAACACTCTCTTAATAAAGGAGTAAACTGGTTTGATACAGCAGAACTGTATGGTTGGGGTCAATCTGAAGAAAGCCTTTCATTAGCATTAAAAAAAATAAATTTAGATCCTGAATCTAATTTTATTGCAACTAAATGGTGGCCTCTGTTTAGAACCGCTAGCTCAATAAAGAAAACTATTGATCAAAGATTGAAGTTTTTAAATGGATACCCTATAACATTACACCAAGTTCATATGCCTTTAGGTTTTTCTAGCATAGAAAAAGAAATGAATATGATGGCCGATTTAGTAGAAGAAGGGAAGATTAAGCATATTGGAGTAAGTAATTTTAATCAAAAACAAATGGTTAGGGCTTACGATGCATTAGAAAAAAGAGGTCTTCATCTAACATCCAATCAGATGGAATATAGTATTCTAAATAGAAGAATCGAGTCTAATGGTGTCCTTGAAACAGCCAAGCAATTAAATATTTCAATCATAGCATATTCTCCACTAGCACAAGGTATTGTTAGTGGTAAATTCCATGACAATCCAGATTTAATGAAAAATATGCATAGATTAAGAAAAAGAAAACTATATAATCGCATCCATAGAGGAAATGGTTTAGCAAGTTCTAAACCTGTTATTGATATGCTAAGAAAGATTGCTCAAGCACATAATTCTACACCTTCTCAAATTGCTTTAAGTTGGTTAATAAATTATCATGGAGACACTGTTTTTGCTATTCCTGGAGCTACCAATGTGAAACAAACTACAGACAATATGAAAGCTACTTCTATTGAATTATCTCAACAAGAGTTAGATAATCTTAATTTAGTTTCTGAGCATTATAAGTTAATGTAGATACAATAGTGACAAAAACTCTTTATATATTTACACACTATGAATAAAATAATATATCTATTTCCATTAGCATTAATGTTTGTGTTTTCTTCTTGTGATCCAGATGAAAACGCTAACCCTAATCCAAATGAAGGACCTGATACCATTACAGTGGATTCCTTAAAAATCAATAGAAAGGTTCTTATTGTTGGTATCGATGGGTTTAGAAGTGATGTTATGCAAGAAAGTATGACGCCATTTATGTTTAATCTACAGGATAGAAATAATTATTACAATTTAACTCACCAAACAGAGGAAATTACCTATAGTG
>PAVX01000045.1 GCA_002713285.1 Flavobacteriales bacterium | reverse complement strand
TGATGAATTTAGAAAGAAAAGATTGGAGCTTGTAGATTGGAAAGAAATGATACGATATTTAGATCAGTATTCAGAGAGAAGAGAATTATATGTTGATGATCTTGAGTCAATTATTGATTATAACAATCTTTGTAAATATGACACTTTAGAACTTGATGTGCAATGAGTTTAAAAATAAAAAATAAAAAAGAAGTATTTGCGTGGTCTATGTATGATTTTGCTAATCAACCATTTACAACATTAATTGTTACATTTATTTTCAGTGCTTTTTTTACTGAATCTTTAGCAGCAAACAATCAAGAAGGAACATATTTATGGTCATTAGGTATTGCAATAACTGCTATTTTTGTTTCTATAACTTCTCCTATTTTAGGTGCTTTAGCGGATGCTGGTGGCTATAGAAAATTCTTTTTAATATTCTCCTCATATTTATGTGTAGCAGCAACAATTTGTTTATATTTCTTTAAGCCGGGTCAAACATTTGATATTTTAGGTTTAAATATAGACGTTGCTATTCTAGCATTAATTACATTTATTATAGCTAATATTGGGTTTGAATTTGGTACAGTATTTTGTAATTCGTATCTATCAGATCTTTCTACAAAAAAAAATATAGGTAAAATATCTGGATATGCATGGGGGTTAGGTTTTGTTGGAGGGTTGATTTCATTAGCGATATCATTCATTTTACTTGATTTAAATAATGTTGATAATATAAGATTCATCAATTTGTTAGTGGCGGGGTGGTTTGTATTATTTAGTATCCCTACTTTCTTTTTGGTCAGCGATAGAAAACCAGAGCGAGGTATTCAAAAACATTTTAAACAATCATTATCTTCTATAAGAGATTCGTTTAACAATATCTCTAAACATAAATCTATTCTTAGATTTTTACTTGCGCGGTTATTTTATAATGATGCTCTAATAACCATATTTGCTTTTGGTGGTATATATGCTGCTGGTACTTTACAATTTAGTTTTAATGAAATCTTAATTTTGGGAGTTGTATTAAATATATCTGCATGTATTGGGTCATTTTTGTTTGGTTTTCTTGAGGATAGAATTGGTGTTAAAAAGATGCTAACCATTACTTTATGGGCATTATTTTTCGCAACCATATTAGCTTTTTTAGCTCCTTTATTAACAAATTATAATCAATTAATTACTCCCAAAACATTATTTTGGATTGCTGGTGTTATCATTGGATTAATGCAAGGCCCTAATCAATCAGGCAGTCGATCTTTAATGGCTCGATTAACTCCAGAAGATAAAAAAAATGAATTTTTTGGATTCTATGCTTTTTCTGGTAAAGCCACGGCATTTATTGGCCCTTTATTTTTTGGTATTTTAACGCGTATATTTGAAACACAACAAGCAGGCTTAGTTATTATATTTATATTTTTTTTGATTGGGATTGTTATCTTTCGACCTCTTGAAATTTCAGATCAATATATGAATGATGAATAAAAATTTTGACATTATAGTTGTAGGTGGGGGTTTAGTTGGGTTGTCTACTGCTTTTAAAATACAAGAGAAATTCCCTGCTAAGCGAATTTTGTTACTTGAAAAAGATAATTCATTAGCGCTTCATCAAAGTGGCAGGAATTCAGGAGTATTACATTCTGGATTATATTATACACCTGGTTCTTTAAAGTCTAAAAACTGTGTTCAAGGACGTCGTGAATTGGTAGATTTTGCAAAAAAACATAAAATCAAACATGATGTTTGTGGTAAATTAGTTGTTGCAACTAACAAAAAAGAAACAGATGCATTAGATTCGCTTTTTAATAGAGGTCAAGAAAATGGATTAAGGAATTTACAAATGCTTAATCAATATGAGATTAAGGAGATAGAACCGTTTGTTGTTGGTCTAGGAGCGATATTGGTGCCAGAAACAGGTGTTATAGATTATAGGCACGTTGCTAAGACATTAGCCTTTTTAATAACTTCAATTAATCCAAATAGTAAAATATTAATGGATTCAGAAGTGATAGATTTCATAGATAGAGAATCATTATCTACTGTAATGACGAGATCTGATCAGTTTTATTGTAAAAATATTATTTTTTGTGCTGGTTTATTTGCTGATCGTTTAGCACAAAAAGAGAATGTCAAGTTAGATCTTAAGATTGTTGGTTTCAGAGGTGATTATTATGTCTTGACAGATGAAGCAAAGCATAAGGTAAAAAACTTAGTTTACCCAGTTCCTAATCCAGAATTTCCTTTTCTAGGAGTTCATTTTACTAGAATGACTACAGGGGAAATAGAATGTGGGCCAAATGCTGTATTTACATTCAAAAGGGAAGGTTATAACAAACTAGATTTTAGTATTAAAGACACTTTAGATGCTTTAAATTATATTGGAACATGGAGATTATTTAAAAATCACTGGAGATTTGGATTAAATGAATTAGTAAAGGCTTCGTCAAAAAGAGTTTTTTTAAATCATTTAAGGAGACTTATTCCATCATTAAACATGAACGATATTGTGCCAGGTCGATCAGGTGTTAGAGCAATTGCGTTAGGACAAGATGGAGATGCGATTGATGATTTTAAGATTATTTCAATTGGTAAGAATATACATGTTTTAAATGCTCCATCACCAGCTGCTACAGCATGTTTGTCAATAGGCGAAACTATTGCTCAAGAATTTTTACAACATCACAATTAAGATTTTCCAGTATAATTCGTTGGATTTATTTTTTTTAGCTCTTGTTTGATTTTTTCAGATACTTTTAGAGATTCAATAAATTTTTCAATATGTATTGATTTTATCTTTTTATTTTGACGAGTTAATTCTTTAAGCTTTTCATATGGATTTTTAATTCCTTCTCTTCTTAGTATTGTTTGGATGGCTTCTGAGATAATGACCCAATTATCATTTAATTCTTCTTCTATTTTTTCTTTATTAACAAGTAGTTTATTTAGACCTTTCATAATTGCTTTATAAGAAATAATGGTATGTGCTATAGGAACTCCCAAGTTTCTCATGACTGTCGAGTCAGATAAATCTCGTTGTAATCTTGATATCGGTAGCTTCTCAGATAAATGTGTCAATAATGCATTTGCAACTCCTAAATTACCTTCTGCATTTTCAAAATCAATAGGATTGACTTTGTGAGGCATAGCAGATGATCCCACCTCATTTTTATTTATTTTCTGGTTGAAATAGTTCATTGATATATATATCCATATATCTCTACACAAATCTATTAAGATAGTATTGATTCGTTTTATAGCATCTAATTGAGAAGCTAGATTGTCATAATGTTCGATTTGTGTTGTGGGGTAAGATCGTTTGAGACCAATATTTTTTAAAAAATCTTTAGCAAATTTATGCCAATCTTGTTTTGGATATGAAGCATAATGTGCATTTAAATTCCCTGTTGCACCTCCAAATTTTGCGGAATGAGGAATTTTTAATAATTGATTTAATTGTTCTTCAATGCGCACTTTAAAAACACTAATTTCTTTCCCTAATTTAGTAGGAGATGCAGGTTGTCCATGTGTTCGAGCTAGCATCGGAATATTTTTCCATTTTTTACTTAATTCATATAACATTTTAATTAATGAATTAAGTTCTGGATATAGACAATTTTCCAGTGCGTCCATAAGTAATAGTGGAGTTGCTGTATTATTAATGTCTTGAGATGTTAGTCCAAAGTGGATAAATTCTTTACCAGTTTGTAATTTTAATTTATCAAATTTTTCTTTTATAAAGTATTCTACCGCTTTCACATCATGATTTGTCACAGATTCAATATTTTTGATTCGCTTGATATCTTTTGTGTCTATTGCAGATGCTATTTTCCTGATATTTGCTAATTCTTTTTTCTTTATATTTTTTAGCTCGGGCAATCCCATTTCACACAAACTAATAAAGTATTCAATTTCTATGTATACACGATATTTTATTAATGCTGATTCAGAAAAGTAATTGTTTAATTCTTTTGTTAATTTGGAGTATCGACCATCAATTGGAGAAATATTATGAAGACTATTATTCATATAATTTATATGTTAAACGCAAATTTAATAAAAAGAAATTAGCTATATACTAAATTGTAGATATATAGTATATTTATAGTTGTGGGAGATATATTTATTTTTTTCATTGCATTTACATTACTGATTTTAGGATTTATTGGTGCTATTTTACCAATTATACCAGGTCCTATTCTTACTTATCTCGGTTTACTCTTGGTCCATTTATTTACAGAATTAAATTTCTCTACCACGGAATTGGTTCTATATGCTATTATTACAATACTCGTTTTTTTATCAGATTATATTCTTCAATTTATAGGTGTTAAAAAGTTTGGTGGTGGCAACTATTCTATTTATGGAACAATTATTGGTGTTATTGCGGGTTTATTTTTTTCTCCTATTGGCTTGATAATCGGACCTTTCATAGGCGCTTTTGCTGGGGCATTGATGGATAATAAAAGAAATAATGAAGCAATGGTTATTGCTTTTGGTGCGTTAATTGGATTTGTTTTCGGTTCATTTATTAAAATAGTTTATTCACTAGCCATTATTTATATAGTTATCGATAAATTAGTAACTTTGAGCTAGGTTATTTAATTATTTATTTATGTCAAAAATTACATTTTCTATTTCTGAGTTGATAGAGCAAGCTTGGACGAAATTTAAGGAACAACCTTTTCTTTGGGTTAGCATTACTATTATTACTATAATTGTTGGATATCTTGGTGGTGGTTTAGACATGGACCCTGAAACATTCGAGACAACCTTCAACCCAATTGGTTTTATTGCTAGTTTATTAAGTTTGTATTTGAGTGCATCTGTAACACTTATGTGTATTCGCTATATGCGTGGTGAATCAATTTCTTTCAATGATTTATTAGCTATTGATTTCCGAACATTTATTCATTATTTTATTGCTACGATAGTTTCTGCTATGTGTGTGATAGTGGGCTTTTTATGCTTTATCTTACCTGGAATTTATATCATGTCTCGATTAATTTTCGTGCAGTATCTTGTGGTTGATAAAAAAATAAGTTTTGATCAGGCGATTAAAGAAAGTTGGAAAGTTTCAGATGGGTATGCTTTAAATTTCATTGGATTTCTGTTTGCTATATTCTTTTTAATTATTGTAGGGTTTCTTGCTTTTTTAATTGGAATTTTAGTTGCTATACCAATTACCAGTCTTGCATCCGCTCAACTATATTTATTATTCACTAATCAAAAAAACGTCACATTTTAATTGTTTATTATTTCTTTATAAGATGGTATATGTTTAAGGAATGTAATCTTTGAATTTTTGAATTGAAAGCAGTAGTGCTGTTTGCCATTTGTAATAAGAATATATTTTGCATTTAGTTTTTTTTGATATGCAATTGTTTGATTAAATGAGTCGGAGTTTAAATTAATTTTACTTGATTTACATTCAACTAGTAATAAAGGATTGCCATTTTGATCATTGCAGACGATATCACATCTTTTTTTGATGTTGTTAATTTCATTTTTTTTTTCAATAGCCATTAAAGAAGTTGGATACCCTTTTTCTGTATTTAAATAGTGAATAATATTTTGACGCACCCATTCTTCAGGTTGTTTTCGTACATATTTTTTACGTACGACATCAAAAATATATTCTTTACCATCTTCTATTTTTGTTTTCATTTATTAAAACAGTTTGCAAATAGTAATTTAATTATTTTTATCTTCATATTATTAAATAAATAATGAATATTCAAAATCTATTAGATTCTATTAAGAATAGAAATTTATCTCATTCAAATTACATTTTGTTTGGAGAAGAAGAGTTTTTTATTGATAAAATTGAAGCTTCATTTCTAAATCATACAATTCCTCAAGAAGAAAAGGTTTTTAACCAAAAAGTATTATATGGTAAAGAAACAAATGTTCTGTCTTTAATTACTACTTTAAAATCATTTCCAATGATTGGTTCTCATCAATTAATTATATTGAAAGATGCGGATAAGATGGATAAAATACATGAGTTAGAAAAATATTTTCAGAATCCAATTGTAACTTCAATATTTGTTATTTGTTATAAAAAGAAAACTATTGATAAAAGAAAAAAGTGGGTTAAACTATTCCAAAAATCCGGTTTCTTATTTGAAAGCAAAAAAATATATGATTATCAAATTTCTAAATTAATTCAGATAGATTTAAATGATAAAAATTTAAAAATTGAAAAATCTGCAGAAGCTTTATTGGTTAGTCATTTAGGAATCAATTTGTCAAAAATTTCTAATGCTATAACTAAGTTGTCAAGAATAGTATCAGATAATATCATTAGTGTATCAGATGTGCAAGACCACATAGGAGTTCACAGAGAATATAATAATTTTGAATTACAAAATGCTTTAGGAGAAAAAGATACAAATAAGATTATTTCAATTATGTCTTATTTTTCAAGTAATCCAAATAATTTCCCATTACCACCAATTATTGGCGCGTTATTTTCTTTCTTTTCTAAATTATTAATAATTCATTCATTGAATTCGGTTTCTGACAAGGCTATTGCGCAGAAACTTAATATTCATCCTTATTTTTTAGCTAATTATAAAAAAGGTTGTTCTAATTATTCTTTTGATAATTGTTTAAGAATAGTATCAGTTTTAAAAAAATATGATTTAAAGTTTAAGGGCATTCAATCTAATGGTTCGAACGATCTTTTAAAAGGATTAATTTTTGATATTCTTTTTTATTAATTTTTATTTAAGATAGTCGAGTTATTCAAAAGGTTATAATATCTTTACTGTTCATAAAAATAAAATATTGATTTCGAGGTTAATTTTCATATTATTTCTTTGTCAGCTTCATCTGTTTTCACAAAATGGAACTTTGAGGGGTATTGTTTATGATGATATATTGGAGCCTGCAATGGGTGCTACGATTTTAATCCAAGATTCTGACTTATATGCTGTTGCAGATATTAATGGTCTGTTTATTATTCCAGATCTTCCTTTTGGAAATTATCAAATAAGTGTAAGCTATATTGGTTATACTACACAATTTATAGATGTATCAATTCAAGAAAAAAATCCAGATCTTCTAAAAATTTATTTAAAAGAAGAAACTACTCAATTACAAAATATTAATCTTAATGCAGAAAGAGAGGAGAGAAAAAAGGAAGTGAATGTTTCAGTACTGAAATTAACCACTAAAACAATTAAAAAATTACCAGGTATTGGTGGTGAGCCTGATGTTGCACAATTTTTACAAGTTTTGCCGGGAGTAGTATTTACTGGTGATCAAGGTGGTCAGCTTTATATACGTGGTGGAGCACCAATTCATAATAAAGTATTATTAGATGGAATGACTATTTATAGCCCGTTTCATTCTATAGGGTTCTTTTCTGTATTTGACACAGATTTAATCAAAAAGGTGGATGTATATACTGGGGGTTTTGGAGCTCAGTATGGTGGGCGTATTTCTTCTATTATGGATATTCAAACAAGAGATGGTAATAAAAAGGAATTAGCAGGAAGATTATCAGCTAATACTTTTGCGAGTAAATTATTATTGGAAGGACCCATTTTTAAATCATTGGAAAATGGTATTTCCAATTCTTTTATTTTAAGTGCAAAAACATCTTATTTAAATAAGACATCAGAATCATTTTACTCTTATTTAGTAGATGATGGATTGCCATATTCATTTTCAGACTTTTATGGAAAATTATCTTTTTTTAGCAAGAATGGGAGTAAAGTGAATCTATATGGATTTGGTTTTAATGATAACGTCAACTATCTCAATTTAACTGAATTAGGTTGGTTAACATATGGGTTTGGAACTAATATAGTACTTATACCTTCTTCAGCTAAAATGTTAGTCGAAGGTAAAATGGCATATTCAAAATATGATATATTTCAGCAAGATTTTGGTTCGCCGCGGAATAATAGTGCTATCGATGGATTTAACCTGGGCTTAGATTTTTCTTATTTTATTTCTCAAAAGCATCAAACAAAGTATGGGGTTGAAATTTTAGGTTATACAACACAATTAAACTTTAGAAACTCAACGGGAACTTTAATTGACCTTCCGGATCATTCAACAGAATTTGCGGGATATATTAATTACAACTATAAAGGAACTAGATTAATACTTGATCCAAGTATTAGAATCCAAAATTATACTTCTCTGGGAGAAACATCAATTGAACCCAGAGTGGGATTAAAATATAATTTAAATGAAAACCTGAGGATTAAAGGGTCATTTGGTTTATTCTCTCAAAACTTAATATCAACATCTAGTGAACGAAATGTTGTTAATTTATTTTCTGGATTTTTATCTAGTACAACCAGTTTGCCAGAATATTTTCAGGGTGATGAAATTGAGTCAGCTCTACAGAAATCTACACATTATATTATTGGGTTTGAATATGACCTGAATAATAATATTGATATTAATGTAGAAGGATATATTAAAGAATTTTCTCAGTTAATTAGTGAAAATAATAATCAAATTTTTGAAGATACTCCAGAGTTTGAAGATGAGCCTGATTATTTAAAGAAAGAATTTATTGTTGAAAAAGGAATAGCCACCGGTATTGATGTTTTATTAAAATATATTAGCGATAGAATAAGCCTATGGACAGTATATTCTTTTGGGGTTGTAGAAAGAGAAGATGAACTTCAAATTTATTCTCCTCATTATGATCGTAGGCATAATTTTAATTTTGTTTTTTCTTATTTGTTCGGCAAAGAAAAAGATTGGGAATTTGGTTTACGCTGGAATTATGGGTCAGGATTTCCTTTTACCAAAACTCAAGCTTATTATGAAGAACTTAATTTTGATAATGGCCCAAATACTAATATTAATAATTTGAATGGTAATTTAGGTATTATATATTCAGATTTAAATTCAGGCAGATTACCTGATTATCACAGATTAGATGTGTCACTTAAAAAAACATCAAATTTAGATAAATATGGTATTTTAGAATGTTCTCTGGGTGTTACGAATATATATAATCGAAATAATATTTTTTATTATGATAGAATTGATGCAGTTCGTGTTGATCAATTACCGATTATCCCAAGTGTTGGTTTAAATTGGATCTTTTAAAATAGATTTTGGGTATTAATTGTTATATAATCCTTATAGTTTTGTAAATTCGGGAAACATTTCTACAATGTCTAGATCTAAATTTATTTTTGTAACCGGGGGTGTCACCTCGTCTTTAGGAAAAGGTATTATTGCGTCTTCTCTTGGTAATCTTCTTCAATCCAGAGGTTATAATACTACTATTTTAAAATTAGATCCTTATTTAAATGTTGATCCAGGAACTTTGAATCCCTATGAGCATGGAGAATGCTATGTAACCGAAGATGGTGCAGAAACAGATTTAGATTTGGGGCATTATGAAAGATTTTTAAATATACCTACTTCACAACTTAACAATGTAACTACAGGTAGTATTTATAAAAACGTGATAGAACGAGAAAGAAAAGGTGACTTTTTAGGTAAAACAGTGCAAGTAATTCCTCATATAACAGATGAAATTAAAAATCGTATTCAATTATTAGAGGATCAAAATAAATTTGATATTATTATTGTTGAAATAGGAGGTACAGTTGGTGATATAGAGTCTTTACCATATATAGAAGCATTAAGACAATTTAAATTTGAACGAAAAAATGATGTTGCTGTTATACATTTAACTTTGTTACCTTTTTTAGCATCTACAGGAGAGCTTAAAACAAAGCCAACACAACATTCTGTAAAAACGATGTTGCAATCTGGAGTTCAGCCAGATATTATTGTATGCAGAACAGAACACGAATTAACCGAGAGTGTTAAGCAAAAAATTGCATTATTTTGTAATGTTGATTACCAATCAGTAATAGAGTCTATTAATGCTGAAACAATATATGAAGTTCCATTATTAATGTTAAATCAAAATTTGGATTCTGTCGTTGCTGAAAAATTAAGTATTAAAAAAATAAATAATATCAATAATTCTATTTGGTTAAAAAGATTACAAAAATTCAAGAATGCTAATCAAGAATTAACAATTGGTATCATTGGAAAATATGTAGAATTAAAAGATTCGTATAAATCGATTTATGAATCTTTAATACATGCTAGTGCTTTTCTTGGGAAAGGTATTGCAATTAAATGGATACATTCAGAAAAAATAAGTAGTCAAAATATTGCCGATCAAATTTCAAATTGTAATGGTGTGATTATTGCTCCAGGATTTGGTGATAGAGGTATAGACGGAAAGATTATTGCTGTTCAATATATTAGAGAAAACAAAATACCTTTTTTAGGCATTTGCTTAGGAATGCAAATAGCGGTGATTGAATTTTTTAGAAATGTATGTGGTTATAAAAATGCTCATTCTTCTGAAATGAAGCCAGACACAAAATATCCGATCATAGATTTAATGAAAACACAAATAGATGTTCTTGATAAAGGTGGAACTATGAGATTAGGAAGTTATAGTTGTAAGTTAAATAAGAATTCTAAATGTTATGCTGCTTATAAAAATGAATATATAAAAGAGAGGCATCGTCATCGATATGAGTTAAATAATACATATATAGATGATTTAGTGTCAAAAGGGATGATGTTAGTTGGCTATCATGAACCATTAAATTTAGTTGAAATTATTGAACTTCCCAATCACCCTTGGTTTGTTGGTGTTCAATTTCATCCAGAATATCAAAGTTCTTTTATAGATCCACATCCTCTTTTTGTGTCTTTTATTAATGCAAGCTTATTAAATTGATAATTATGGAACAAAAAGGTTTTGATGGTAATTTTTTTATTGGCATGTTCTTGATTTTCGGTATTTTAATTTGGGTTAATTTAACCCAAATGCCTAGTGCTATAAATTCAGAAAATAGTGTTTCTATTAACTCTAAGGAAATTCCGGAAAACAAGAATCAAATAAAGCAAATCGATATAGATGCAGCTGATGATAAAATATTTAGGAAACAACCTTCTCATCAATATCAGGAAGAAATATATGAAATTTCTAATGATCTAATTGTTCTTAAATTATCAAATTATGGAGCTTCTATCAAAGAGGTTGTATTAAAAGAATACTACACTCATGATTCTCTTCCTTTAAAGCTTATTCAGGATTTGGATTTTAATTTTTCTTTTTTTTCAACAACACAAAAAATGAATACAGACACGCTCGTATTTCAAAGTATTGATCAAAGTGACACTAAAATTATTTTTCAATTTCAAGATGAATTAAAAAATAGTATTTCATTTATATATGAATTATTAGCTGATAGTTATGAAGTTGATTTTCAAGTTTTAATAAGCGAAGGCAGTAGTTATCTTGAGCCAGATAAGCTGATGTGGTCTCAAAAAATCAATCAACTTGAAAAAAATATTGATAATGAACGGAACTCTACTACTATTAATTATTCTTTTAATAATAAATCTTCAAAACAATTGTCTTTAATGAAGGATGTTGAAAAAACTATTGAGTCGCCTGTTTGGATTGCTAACAAGCAACAATTTTTTTCTACTATTATTTATTCCGAAGAATCATTTGATTCGGCAGTCATTCAATCTAATAAACCTGATGAAAATGACGATAGCTTCGTAAAAACACTGCAGTCAGAATTTTCTATTGATTATGATAATCAAAATAATCAGTATTTATTTAATCTTTATTTTGTGCCTAACAAGTATTCTTTACTTAGTTCTTTTGATAGAGGTTTTGAATCTTTAGTTCCTTTAGGGTGGGGTATTTTTGGTTGGGTGAATAAGTTTTTGGTGATACCGATGTTCAATTTTTTAGAAAATTTCGGATTCAATTATGGTATTATTATACTAATTATTGCTATTGTTATTAAAATAATTTTATTTCTTCCCACAAAGAGCTCATATTTATCAATGGCCAAGATGCGTGTTCTAAAACCAGAGATTGATGCAATTAATGACAAAATTGAAGATCCGATGCAACGTCAACAGGCTCATATGAACTTATATAGAAAAACAGGTGTGAATCCATTAGGCGGTTGTTTGCCGATGTTGTTACAAATGCCAATTCTTATAGCTTTATTTAGATTTTTTCCAGCTTCAATTGAATTAAGACAACAGCCATTTTTATGGGCAGATGACCTCTCAAGTTATGATTCGATTTTGGATTTAGGGTTTAATATTCCTTTATATGGTGACCATATTAGTTTGTTCGCATTATTAATGACTTTAGCTACAGCTTTACAAATGATGTATTCTAATCAGATGTCTTCTAGTAATGCTCAAATGCCACAAATGAAATATGTTATGTATACTATGCCTATTATATTTTTATTTGTCATGAATAATTACTCGTCTGCGTTAAGTTATTATTATTTTTTAGCTAACTTAATTACGTTTGGTCAACAAGCATTAATAAGACGAAGTATAGATGACAAAAAGCTTTATGCTATGTTACAGGCAAATAAAAAAAAGCCAGTAACAAAATCAAAATTTCAACAAAGATTAGAGGAATTAGCAAGAAAAAATCAAAATAGATAGGCATGAAATTACATGTTGTATTATTTATCTTCTTATTGTTTAGTTGTTCACAAAAACATATCATAGTCAATCATAATACATTGTCTCCAATTTTAATCATGAATCGAACAGCTTGTTATGGTACTTGTCCTCAATATAGTATTAGTCTATATGACAATGGTTTAGTTAGGTATGAAGGTAAAATGTTTGTGGATAAAATTGGTTGTTTTACTGCTACGATTTCCTCTACATTAATCGATGATTTCAAATCAGCATTATATGATGTCAAATTTTTTGAGTTTAAAAATGAATACGATGCTGATGTTACAGATGTGCCTTCTGTCATTTTAGAAGTCACCTTAGATACTAAAACACATAAAGTTGTGGATCGATTTAATGGACCTGTGGAGTTAAAAAGACTTCACAAACAGATTGATAGTATTGTAAATAATATACAAGAATGGACGGAATGTAATTAAGAAGTTAGTATAATAAATCTGTCAGTTTACCACATTGATCTAATCTTACTCCTCTGTCTGTCATTTTTACAGTACAGCATTCATATTTGTCATCATGTTCTAAAAATAGCACATATTTATTATGTGCTGCTTCTTCCAAAAAAAGTTTTTTTTCTTTCAATGTGATTAATGGTTGTGTATCATAACCCATTACATATGGTAATGGAATATGCCCAATAGATGGTAATAAGTCTGCGGTAAACACTAATTTTTTATCACCTACACTAATAATAGGAATCATTTGTGCGTCAGTATGTCCATAAAAAAAACGAACTTCTATATTGTGATATAAATTACCTTCATTGATGAATATTAATTTATTTTGGTTTTTTATTAGTTCAAAATTTTCTTTTAAAAATGATGCTTTTTCTCTTTTATTTGGATTGTTAGCTAATTTCCAATGAACTTTGTTAGTTAAGTGTTTAGCATTGTTAAAAAGTAATTCATATTTATTATTTTTTTTGATTATAGCTCCACCACAATGATCAAAATGTAGATGCGTGAAAAAAACATCGGTGATTTGATTAGGCTTAATATTAATTTGACTCAAAGATTTCAACAAACTATCTTCTCCATGTAAATAAAAATATTGAAAAAACTTCTTACTTTGTTTATTTCCAATTCCTGTATCGATCAGTATTTTTTTATCATCGAATTCAACTAATAGACATCTCATGGACCAAGAGCACATGTTATTTTTGTCTGCAGGATTTGTTTTTGACCAAATTGTTTTAGGAACAACACCAAACATAGCTCCGCCATCTAATTTAAATTTGCCTGTATTTATCACATGTATTTTCATAAAGGTGTACTATCTTGTAAAGATATATGATTTTATAATTATATGTACTGAATTAAATAATATTAAATGAACATACATTTTATTGCTATTGGTGGGAGTGTAATGCATAGCTTAGCTATTGAACTTAAAAATAATGGACACACGATTACGGGGTCGGATGATATTATTTATGATCCAGCTAAATCAAATTTGAAATCGAATAATTTATTACCCTCTAATTATGGCTGGTATATTGACAATATACATAGTGAATTAGATATGGTTATTCTAGGTATGCATGCTAAAAAAGACAATCCTGAACTATTAGAAGCTCAAAAAAAAAATATTCCAACTCTTTCATTTCCAGAATTTATTTCTCGATACTCAATAGATAAAAAACGTGTAGTGATTGCGGGAAGTCATGGCAAAACAACTATTACAGGGATGATTATGCATGTGTTAAATGATAATAAAATCAAATTTGATTATTTGGTGGGTGCAAAAATTGATTTATTAGATAAACAAGTTAATCTCAATAATAATGATATAATTATAATTGAAGGCGATGAATACCTTTCCTCAGCAATTGATGCAACACCGAAATTCCTGTATTATAATCCTGATCTTTTAGTTGTTTCTGGTGTCGCTTGGGATCATTTTAATGTTTTTCCTACACTAAAATCTTATCAAAATGCTTTTAAAATGTTACTCAATCAAGTTCTCAAAATGTCTGGAAAAATTTTTTATTGTGATAATGATGATTTTTTAAACTCTTTTCTAAAAAAAAGTCAATCTATTCATTCATATTCTTTACCAGAATATCTTGTTGAAGATGGAAAGTTTCACATACTTCATAATTATAAAAAATATCCAATGAGTGTTTTTGGGAAACACAATTTATATAATTTACAGGCTGCAAATTCTATATGTAATGAATTAGGTATTAATGATGAAAACTTTTATTTGTCAATTCAAAATTTTAATGGCGCATCTAAGAGGTTAAGTTTAATTAAAAACGTAAAAAATAAAAAAAGCTCTATATATTATGATTTTGCACATTCCCCTTCTAAAGTGTCAGCTACTATTAATGCTCTTAGAGAATTACATCCTACTCGTTATTTATTAGCCTGTTTAGAATTACATACCTTTAGTAGTCTCAGTCGAAATTTTCTTCCAAATTATTCGAATGTTTTTTTAGAATGTGATGAAATTTGGATTTATATAGATAGTAATACAAAAAAAAGTAAAGAATTGATTAAAATTAGATCATCATTTATTTCTGAAACGATTAATCATCATAATATAATTATACTTAAAAATAAGGAGAGCTTAGAAGCTAAGCTAAAAAATATCCAATTATTAAATACTAATTTGCTACTTATGAGTTCAGGAAATTTTTCAGGTATCAATCTAGAAAATATATTTACAATAGAGATTTAACTATTCATTGAAATAAGAAATTCTTCATTATTTAAGGTTCCTTCTAATCGATCTTTGATAAACTCCATTGCTTCAATCGGTTTCATATCTGCCAGGTGTTTTCGTAAAATCCACATTCTTTGCATTTTCTCTTTACTTATTAATAAATCTTCTCTTCTTGTTCCTGAGTTAATTAAATCTATAGCTGGATAAATTCGTCGATTTGAAATACTTCTATCTAATTGCATTTCCATATTTCCAGTACCTTTAAATTCTTCAAAAATGACTTCATCCATTTTAGATCCTGTTTCAACTAATGCTGTAGCAATAATTGTAAGAGATCCACCATTTTCAATATTTCTGGCTGAACCAAAAAATCGTTTTGGTTTATGTAATGCATTAGCATCAATACCACCGGATAGTATTTTTCCTGACGCAGGTGCAACAGTATTATAAGCTCTAGCTAATCTAGTAATAGAATCTAATAAGATAACAACATCATGACCACATTCAACCATTCTTTTAGCTTTTTCTAAAACTATATTAGCAACTTTCACATGGCGATCTGCTGGCTCATCAAATGTAGATGCAATTACTTCTCCAGATACTGTTCTTGCCATATCAGTAACCTCTTCAGGTCTTTCATCTATTAGCAATACGAGTTGATAGACTTCAGGATGATTTGCAGCAATTGCATTAGCAATCTCTTTTAATAAAACAGTTTTTCCTGTTTTAGGTTGCGCAACAATTAGACCCCGTTGTCCTTTACCAATAGGAGAAAATAAATCAATGAGTCGGGTAGATGTAGTAGAGTTTTTTTCAACTATCTTAAATTTCTCATCAGGAAACAATGGTGTTTTATGCTCAAAAGCAACTCTATCTCTAAGATGTGCCGGGTCAAGATTGTTAATCTTTAAGACTTTGACCAGCGGAAAGAATTTTTCGCCTTCTTTTGGAGGTCTAATTTCTCCTGTCACAGTATCTCCAGTCTTTAGACCAAAGAGTTTAATTTGAGATTGTGAGACATAGATGTCATCAGGTGAGTTTAAATAATTATAGTCAGAAGATCTTAAAAAACCATACCCGTCAGCCATTTTTTCTAATACACCTTCTCCAATCACTTCAGATTCAAAATTATAATCAATGTCTTTGCTTCTTTTTTCAGCTTTATTTTCTATTTCATTAGATTTTTCATACTTCTTTTTTTGGGGTTTAATCCATTTTTTTTCTTCTTGACTGGAATTGACTTTTTTTCGAGTTTCTTTAGTACTGTTTTCTGTCTTTTTTTCTTTAGTATTATCTACTTTGTCTGGCTGCATTTTTTTTAATTTAGTTCTACGTTTTTCTTGATTTGAATTATTAGGAATTAGCGCTTGTTTATCTAAAATTTCATAAATCAAATCTAATTTCTTGTAATTTTTTAAATCAGAAATTTCTAATTTTTTCGCAATATCTTGTAAATCTTGTAGTTTTTTCTTTTTTAATTCTAATATGTCATACATAAAAATAGTATTTAGTTTGCCTATAATTTAATCACCAAAAAATAAAATGAAAAGGAAATATCAATGGGCTTATTAGATATAATTGATGCAAGTATACAACATTCTTTTTAATAATAATACATATATTGCAAAAAATATGATTCAAAGAAAACAAACACTTTATATTATCCTTAGTACTATCTTAGTAATATGCTCTATGGTGTGTATACCTTATGCTATAAGCAATAGTAATTTAGATCACAAATTACTCATTAAAGATTCAGCTGCTCTGATATGGTTAATCTTCTTTTGTATATTTTCATTAATAGCCATTTTTAAATTTAAAAATCGGCCGCAACAGTTATATTATGTTCAGGGCAATTTGTTAGGAATTATATCTCTACTTTTAATTCTATATGCTTATAATTTATATTATACTCAGTTGACTTATATTATCAATTGGGTTTTTACATTATCTATGTCTATAGCTGGTTTGTTTTTATTTTTAGCTAAAAAAGCTATTAGACATGATGAAGATTTAATTAATTCAATTAATCGACTTCGATAATTGACCGTAATCCCAATTCTAAAACTTCTAAGTCATAGATTCGTTTTCCGTTTATCTTAATCAAAATCATAGTTCTCATTTTATGAAATCCTTCTTTTCCTGCAGCACCAGGATTAATATGAAGCAAATTATATTTTGAATCATACATGACTTTTAAAATATGTGAATGCCCACAGATATATAAATTAGGTTTATATTTTTTAATCTCTTCTTCAATTATATTTTGATATTTAGTTGGATATCCGCCAATATGTGTCATTAATACTTTAATATTTTCACATTGAAATTTATTTATTTTGGGATATAAACTCCTTATTTCAGAACCATCAATATTCCCATAAACACCGATTACTGTTTGGTTATGAATTAGCTCCTTGATGTTGTTATTATGTCCGAAATCTACAGCATGCCACACTTCATGGCAGCTTTGTAAAATTCTCAGCATCTTTTTATCTAAAAATCCATGAGTATCCGATATTATAGCTATTTTTTTCATAAGAATCATTGTAATTTATCATTATTTTTATAAAAAATTCTCTAATGTCAAAACTTTATACCCATAAGTATCTTATCCACTTATCCTATCTTGGTACTAATTTTTCGGGTTGGCAAATTCAAGACAATACACCTACTATTCAAGGAATTATAATGGAATGTTTAAATAATCTATTAGATTTTTCAATTCCACTAATAGTTGGTGCTGGCAGGACAGATACTGGGGTTCATGCAGTGAATTATTTTGCTCATTTTGACTCTTTCGAGCTAAATCTATTAGATTTAAAATTTAAAATGAATAGATTTTTACCAGCGGATATAGTGATTCATAATATTATATTAATTAATTCTAATTTCCATGCTCGTTATTCTGCTCTTTCCAGAAAATATGAATATTGGATTTCAACCAAAAAAGATCCCTTCTTAATAAATAGATCTTATCTTCTACATAAAGAATTGGATTTTAAATTGATGAATACTGGTGCTAAAATGTTAATTGGAAACAAAAATTTTAGTTCTTTTTCTAAATCTAAATTAAATAACAACATCTGTATTGTTGAGTCTGCATATTGGTTTAAAAGTAAAGATATGTTGATATTTTCTATTGAAGCAAATCGTTTCTTGCATAATATGGTAAGATCTATTGTAGGGACATTAATTAATTTAGGTGAAAATAAAATCAATTTAGAAGAATTATCTCATATTATTGACAGTGAAGATCGTACTAATGCGGGATATTCAGTTCCTGCATGTGGCTTATATTTACTAAATATTAAATATCCAAAAATATTCAATCTTGAAAGTATTTGATTTTAAATTATTATTTAAGTTAATTAATTATATCAATCCCTATAAATCATTATTTATTGTTGCGGTGATAGTGTCTATTGTATTCGGATTACTTTCTACCATGCGTCCAATCTTGATTCAATATGCTTTTGACAAGTATATATTAAATTATGATGCAACCGGTTTATTCAGAATTGTGCTTGTAATTTCTGCATGCCTTTTAATAGAAGCATGGCTGCAGTATATTTTTATATATCAATCAAATTATTTAGCACAGAAAATAATTAAAAATCTTAGAATTACTCTGTTTCAAAAAATTCTTTCATTTAGAATAAAATATTTTGATACTCATCAAACAGGTAAATTAATTACTAGGGTTATTTCTGACATAGAAGCTATCTCTTCAGTTTTTTCACAGGGTTTATTGGTTATTTGTGGCGATTTTTTTAAAATCTTTTTAATAATTATATGTATGCTGGCAGTAAATTGGAAATTAGCACTAGTTAGTTTGTTATTTCTTCCATTTTTAATTATCGCTACAATTGTTTTTCAAAATTATATGCGAAGTGCTTTTGTAGAGGTTAGAAAATACATATCTAAGATGAATATTTTTTTACATGAGCATATTATGGGAATGAANATTATTCAATTGTTTGGTAGAGAAAGTNATGAGTTTAAGCTATTTAAGAATCTTAATTCNTTACATANAGATGCACATATAAAAACAGTATTNTATTTTTCTATTTTTCTACCTATTGTTGATGTTTGTTCNGCAATTGCTATGGGTTTATTAGTTTGGTANGGTGCTACGGAGGCAGTATACAATAGCAGTGTTACAATAGGNCAAATCATTGCATTTATTTTATTNATTAATATGTTATTTAGACCCTTGAGAGGAATAGCTGACAGGTTTAATATTCTTCAAATGGGAGTTGTNGCTTCTATTAGAGTTTTTGACCTTTTAGAGAGAAATATTGAAAAAGANGATACTANTNATNAGATTCATTTTAATAAATGGGACAATGNAAGCATTGTNTTTAAAAATATAAATTTTCATTATAATGATGCAGAACCTGTTTTAAANAATTTAAGCTTNACTATCAANAATTATGAAACTGTAGCAATTATTGGNCCTACAGGTTCTGGTAAAACNACAATCATTAATTTACTTATGAAGTGGTATAATATCTGTGATGGCGGATTATATATTAATGGGTCGAATATCAATNATATACCAANTCATGAATTACGAACTAATATTGGTGTTGTATTACAGGANAATTTTTTTCTTGCAGANACTTTAATTAANAATATTAAATTCTTTAACAATATATCAGANANACAAGTNTTTAATGCAGTTGAAGAAGTAGGTTTACAAGATTTTATTAAAAAGTTTCCAAAAGGATATAATTATTATATTGGTGAAAGAGGNGAGGGNCTNTCTGAAGGAGAAAAACAATTAGTTTCGTTTTTAAGNACATACTTNTTAAATCCTACTTGCTTGATCTTAGATGAAGCAACTTCATCNATGGACCCAGTTACAGAGCATTTAATTCAAGTTGCGATTAAAAACATTACCAAAAAGAGAACCTCTATTATTATTGCACATAGANTATCTACAGTNAAAGACGCTGACAAAATTTTAGTATTAGAAGATGGTGCTATCATTGAGTGTGGAANTCATAGCCAATTACTTNAAATGAATGGAAGATATTCTAATTATTATTANCAGCAATTTATCAGCAATTAAAATCATGTTTTAATGCTCTCCCTGTGTGAGTTTCCGTTTTCATTAATTCATTAGGTTTACCACTAAAANTTACTTGTCCGCCCTTGANNCCTCCTTCTGGACCTAAGTCTATAACCCAATCAACATTTTTGATAAGATCAAGATTATGTTCAATTACAATAATTGTATTTCCAAGATCAACTAATTTTTGAAATGCNATGATTANTATATCAATATCATAAAAATGTAAACCTTTTGTTGGTTCATCAAATATTAGAACAGATTTTTCTTTTTTTTCATTCAAAAAAGATGCTANTTTTAATCGTTGTGCTTCACCTGAGCTTAATGTAGAAAGAGATTGACCTAATTGCAGATAGCCTAAGCCTACATCTATTAAAGGTTTAAGTTGGNGGCTTATTTGNATTTCATTTTCATTAAGAAAAAAATCATACCCTTCTTGAATATTTAAATTNAGTATATCTGATATATTTTTCTTTTTAAAATATATTTTTAAAATCTTTTCTTGATATCTCTTTCCATTACAGACTTCGCATTTCAATTGAATNTCAGATAGAAATTGCATTTCTATATTTACAAAGCCCAAACCTTTACATTCTTCACATCTNCCCGCATCCGTATTAAAAGAGAAATGTTTAGCAGTAAAGTTATTTATCTTNGATAAATTTTGAGATGCAAATAAATTTCGAATATTATTAAAAGCATGTATATATGTGACGGGAGTAGATTTAGATGATTTTTTGATAGCATTATGATTGAGNAAGTCTATATTTTCAATATAATCATAGTTAAACTCAATTGAATCTAGTTTGGGTTTTGGAAACTTATANTCTTTAAATTTTCTTTTTATAGCTGGCATAACCACCTCTTTTAATAATGTTGTTTTTCCAGANCCACTGACTCCTGTTATTGCAGTAAAAACATTAATTGGTATATCTACGTTAATATTTTGTAGATTATTTTNCTGNACTCCTCNTAATTTAATAAANTCTGTTGCAGTTCTATTTTTANTATGATCCCTAATNTTTTTGANGCCATTTATATAGCNTAATGTTAAACTTTCTTTATTATTATTGTTGACGGANCCGGTATATATAATTTCACCACCATGTGCACCCGCAAGAGGNCCCATATCGATNATATAATCGGCTGATTTGATTATTTCTTTATCATGTTCTACTATTATGACAGAATTNCCGTATTCTTTTATTTTTTTNAACATTNCAATTAGTTTNATAGTATCNCGAGAATGTAATCCAAGACTTGGTTCATCTAAAATATATAAAGACCCAATTAAACCACTACCAATAGATTTAGTTATATTTATTTTTTGCACTTCACCGCCTGACAGTGAATTGGATTGTCGATTTAATGTTAAGTATTCTAAGCCNAGATTAATCATTGATGTAATACGNAATGTAATTTCATCTTTAATTTTTTGAACAATTTGGTTTTGATCAACTTTTATTTTATCTATAAATTCTAATAGTTCTATCATAGAATAGTTNATTACAGATTGTATATTCTGTTTGTTAAGCATAATATATTCAGTTTCTTTCTTTAATCTATTACCTTGACATACTTTACAGATTGATAAACTGCGATATCGTCCTAACATAACTCGATATTGAATTTTGTAAGATTTTCTTTTTAAGAAATTAAAAAAATGATAGAGACCTTTAAAATTGCCTGAGCCATTCCAAAGAAGTTCTTTTTCTTTGTTAGACAATTTACAATACTGTTTATTTATGGGAATGCCTACTGTTTTAGATTTTTTGATTAAATCATTTTTCCATTTTTCCATTTTTCCATTTCTCCATGGATGAATAGCATCTTCCAAAATACTTAAATTTATTTCAGGGATTACTTTTGTTTCATCAATATCAATTAAATCACCATGTCCATTACAATGGGGACATGCACCATAAGGGTTGTTGAAATTAAATAAATCTTTATTAGGTATTTCAAATTGTATATTATCAAGAAAAAAGCGATTATTAAAGGTGTTTGCGAGTATTATATTTGAATTATATATAGAAAATTCGCCTTGTCCAATCTCTATTGCTTTATCATAAGCTTCTTTTAAAATAGATTCAGAATCAAAGCTTTTGTCAATATGTAATCTATCTATTACAAGTTGAGTTTTATTGTTTTTACTCTTAATTTTTTTATCTATTGCTTGAATTTCACCATTTACAATAATTCTCGAATATCCTTCTTTTTCAAAAGCTTTTATTTGTGAAGAGTTAATTTTACATGATATTAAAAATCTAGTATTGTCTTCTAAGCTATATATATATTCTTTAAAATCTTTAAACGAAGCTTTTTTAACTTCTTTACCACTAATTGGAGAAAATGTTTGTCCAATTTTCTCATATAAAAGTGTGAGATAATAATATATCTCTGTGATAGTGCCTACAGTTGATCGGGAATTATTGATATTAGTTTTGTGTTCAATGGCTATTGCAGGAGACAACCCCTCTATATAGTCTAATTCTGGTTTATTGTGGTTTTTTAAAAATTGTCTTGCATATGAAGATAAGCTTTGAATATAGCGTCTTTGTGCTTCTGCATATATTGTATCATATGCTAATGTAGATTTTCCCGATCCCGATACTCCTGTTATAACGACTATTTTATTTTTAGGAATATTGACATCAATATTCTTAAGGTTATTTAATCGCGCTCCTTTTATAACAATTTCGTCTTTTTTATACATTTGATTGAGTCAAAAATTGATAACATTTATCAATCAACATATATGATACACTAAGTATTATCGGATATATAAAGAATAACCAGAATAGGTTTAATGTATTCTGTTGAATTAGTGTTTTCCATAATCCATCAGTGAAGATGTCTCCCAAAAACTTATACCACGTACAAATATTCAAATAGTTAGCTAANAAGTTNGCTAAAATTGCACCTATTAGTATTGAATATCCCGTTATTAANAAATGAATCATCATATCTGATAAATTTATTAATTATTAATTGTAATTATCATATAATATTAGTAATATATTTTTTTTCACTATATTTGNTTTTTAAATCTAAAACNAAATTGCTTATAGATAAATCTCTACTTATTTAATTTTTTACTAACTAAATAAGATAAAGATATGTCTATNAATGTAATCAAAGATGAGCAATTGGTTAGCTCTTATATAAAAGGAAACGATAATTCTCTTAATATTTTAATTAATCGTCATCGTCAAAAATTGATGTCTTTTATAATCTCTAAGGTTAGAGATAAAGCTTTAGCTGAAGATATTTTTCAAGAAACTTTTTTNAAAGTCATAAAAACTCTTAAAAAGGGAAAGTACTATAATGAACAAGGGAAGTTTTTGCCTTGGGTTATGAGNATTTCTTATAATTTATCAATGGATTANTTTAGAAAAATCAAAAAAACAAAACTTGTTCGATCTAGAGATGATTTTAATATTTTTGATATTATCAAAGATAATACATCAATTAGTATAGAAGATGAAATGATTCAGCAAAAAATACTCAATAATGTTAAAGCAATAATTCACAAACTGCCNGATGAACAAAAAAGAGTTTTAAAAATGAGATATTATTTTAATATGAGTTTTAATGAGATTGCAAAAGATTGTAATATCAGTATTAATACAGCATTAGGAAGAATGCGTTATGCATTAATTAATCTGAGAAAAATTATTAAAAAAGAAGGNATAGCTCTATCAGTAGATTAATTTTTAATATTCTTTATAATAAAACATCACTTTGATNCGTTATCCTGGTATAATAATAATTTGCCTATGGATATATTTTTTACCTATTTAAAACAAAATAAACGTGACAAAGTACTTGATTTTTTAGATAAAGAAATAAATGATTTAACTTATTTAATCTCTTTAGAATNAGAATCAANAAAATGTTCAAATAAGATATTTAGAGATTATTCAAAATCATTATTGATTATTTCAGATGAGGATGATATTGATNCTATAATGTTAAACTAAATTTATTAGTTTAGCCTTNTAGTTATATNGTGTCTATGAACAAGNAAGAAAAAGTNAAATTTATAATTTCTAAATTAGATACTTTATATGGNAATCCACCGATACCATTACATCATAAGGATGATTACACCCTTTTAATTGCTGTCTTACTATCAGCACGATGTACTGATGAAAGGGTAAATCAAGTNACNCCAGCTTTGTTTAAGTTAGCTGATAATCCTTTAGATATGATGTCAAAGAATCCAGAAGAGATTCGTCAAATCATTANACCATGTGGTTTATCTCCTTTTAAATCAAAAGCAATTCATCTTTTGTCAAAGATATTAGTTGAAAAATATAACTCAATAGTNCCCTCAAATTTTGAAGATCTTGAAAGTTTACCTGGTGTTGGACATAAAACAGCATCGGTTGTTATGAGTCAAGCATTTAANATACCAGCCTTCCCAGTAGANACACATATTCATNGACTGAGTTATAGGTGGTGTTTAAGTGATGGTNGAAGTGTANATAAAACAGAANAAGATTGNAAAAGACATTTNCCTAAAAATATTTGGAGTAAGCTTCATTTACAAATGATTTATTTTGGAAGAGAATATTGNCCTGCNAGAAAACATAATCCAANAACATGTCTTATTTGNAGTAAAATTGGAAGAAAATCACTTTTTAAGTAAANATTTAAGTATTGATTTATTACATTTGGGTCTATAATACCTCTTCAATATGACACATTTAAAAGTTGGGGAACAAGCACCCTTTTTTTTAGGAATTAATCAGGACGGACAAGAAAGNTCATTGTTACACTATNATGATAAAAAANTAATAGTTTTTTTCTATCCAAAAGATAATACTCNTGGTTGTACTTCAGAATCATGTAACTTAAGCAATAATTATAACATTCTTTCTNAGCATGGATTTGAAGTTTTAGGAGTTAGTGCAGATAGTGAGATTTCACATCGTAAATTTATTGACAAGTATAATCTTTGTTTTGATTTAATTGCTGATACAGATAAGGTTATCTGTAATGATTATGGTGTTTTTGGGAAAAAGAAATTTATGGGTAAAGAGTATCTCGGTATTCATCGAACTACATTTATCATAAATGAAAATCAAACTATTGAAAAAATATTTACAAAAGTCGAAACAAAGAACCATGCAGAACAAATATTAGCATCATATAAATAAAATTTAAATTATGGGTAAAGAATTAGAAGCAAAACAAAAAGCATTAGCTCTTACAATGGAGAAGATAGAGAAAACATATGGTAAGGGTACTATCATGAAATTAGGAGATGCTCCTATTATTGATATTGAATCAATTTCTACAGGATCTATTGGTATAGATTTAGCTTTAGGTGTTGGTGGTTTACCCAAAGGCAGAGTAGTTGAAATATATGGCCCAGAATCATCAGGAAAAACAACTTTAACTCTCCATGCTATTGCAGAAGCACAAAGACAAGGAGGTATAGCTGCTTTTATTGATGCGGAGCATGCTTTTGATCGTTTTTATGCTCAAAAATTAGGTGTTGATATAGATAACTTATTAATTTCTCAACCAGATTGTGGTGAACAAGCACTTGAAATTGCAGATAATTTAATTAGATCTGCTGCTATTGATATTTTAGTAATAGATTCAGTGGCAGCTTTAACTCCCAAAAGTGAAATAGAAGGTGAAATGGGAGATTCAAAATTAGGACTTCAAGCACGTTTAATGTCACAAGCATTAAGAAAAATGACTGCAACAATTAGTAAATCAGGTTGTATTTGTGTATTTATTAATCAATTAAGAGATAAAATAGGAGTCATGTTTGGTAGTCCTGAAACGACTACTGGAGGAAATGCGCTTAAATTTTATTCATCTGTTAGAATTGATATTCGAAGGAGTACACAGATAAAAGATGGTGATAGGACTATTGGTAATCGCACTAGAGTGAAGATAGTTAAAAATAAGGTTGCACCTCCATTTAGAGGGGCTCAATTTGATATTATGTATGGAGAAGGGATTTCTAAAACAGGAGAAATTATTGATATGGGTGTAGAACATAATATCATTGAAAAAAGTGGCTCTTGGTTTAGTTATGATGGCACTAAATTAGGACAAGGTAGAGAATCTGTGAGAAAAATTTTAAAAGATAATCCTGATCTAGCACATGAATTAGAAAAGAAAATAAAAGAGAGTATCTCTTGAAAATAATAAACATATACTTATGTGCAAGCATATTCGTTCTAATATGTCTTTTATTTTTTAGTTGTCAAAGCAATAAGTCTGTTATTGATAGTCCGACATCTTCTTTAGATTCATTATCTTTTTTGCTTGCAGAGGATTCTTTAAATATCACATTACTTAATGAACGAGCGAGATTATATATCACAAATAATCAAATTAGTTTAGCAAAAGAAGATATTGATAATGCATATGCTATTTTTAAAAATGATGCTGATTTATTATTAAATAGAGGCAATATTTATTATCAATTAAATCAAACAAGAATTTCAAGAGAAAGTTGGCGACGATGTTTAAAAATTGATCCAAATAATTTGGATTGTCGTGAAAAGCTAACAAATTTATTATGTGCTGTGCAACATCCTAATTGTAAAGAAATGATTGATACCATAGCAATCATTAATAATGGTATTATTTCAGCTACGTTGATAATTTATTTAAAAGAGCTTCAAGAATATGAAATGGCAATAAATTTATTAGAAAATAAATTATTGGAACTTCCTCAAGAAAAAGAAACCCTTTCATTATTGTCTGTTTTATATAGTGATACATCCTCTGTAAATAATATGTTTGACCCAGTATTAGCAGAAAAAAACTTTAAACAAATTATTAGATTATATCCAAATTATCATCAGGCATATTATAATTTTGCTAAGTTTCAGCAAGATTTATTTAAATATGAAGAAGCTATAAAACTATATAGTATTGCTATAGAGCTTAACTCAGATATTAAAGAAAATTATTATAATATGGGTTTTTGTTATATGCAGTTAGGCAAAAACATTGATGCTATTAATTATTTTAGCAAGGCTATTCAGCTTGATAGCTCATTTTTATTAGCTTATCACGCAAGAGCATATTTATATGGTTTAATAGGGGAACCCGGCAAAGCACGACTAGACTGGAAGAATTGTTTGATGCTCAATCCCTCTTATCTGCCCGCAATTAATGCATTGAGCAGTTAATTTGACTTATTTTTTAATTTCTTCAACAAGTTTAGCAAATAAATCTTTGTTATTCATTGCTAAATCGGCAAGAATTTTCCTATTTAAGTCAATATTTTTCTCTTTAATAAGGCCCATAAATTGAGAGTATGATAATCCATGCTCGCGTGCGCAAGCATTAATTCGTTGAATCCACAATGACCGAAAATTTCGTTTATTTACTTTTCGATCTCTATATGCATATGTTAATGCTTTTTCAACAGCATTTTTAGCTACTGTGAAGACATTTTTTCTTCTTCCAAAATAACCTTTTGCTTGTTTTAGTATTTTTTTTCTTCTTGCTTTCGCAGCAACTGAATTGACAGATCTAGGCATAATTTATTTTTTTTTGTAAACAGTGGTCAAATTAGACACTTAATACTGATTACATGGTTCATAACTCTATTTCATTGATAGTTGTTTTTTCACATTGTGTTCATCTGACTTGTGAACTAAGCCAGTATTTGTTAGTCTACCTTTTTGTTTAGTTGTTTTTTTTGTTAAAAGATGACTTTTAAAGGCATGCTTTCTTTTTATTTTTCCTGAACTAGTTACAGAAAATCTTTTTTTAGCACTCGAATTGGTTTTCATTTTTGGCATAATACAAGTCTTTATTTTTTTATTAATGAGGATAACATCATAATCATCCGTTTACCTTCTAACTTTGGTAATTCATCTACTTTAGCTATTTCTTTTAAATCCTGTGCAAGTTTAAGTAGTAGAATCTCTCCTCGATCTTTATGAATAATAGATCTGCCTTTAAAAAAGACATATGCTTTTAATTTTGATCCATCTTCTAAAAATTTCTTTGCATGATTCAATTTAAAATTATAATCATGTTCTTCTGTGTTTGGCCCAAATCTAATTTCTTTTACAACGATTTTCGCTGATTTAGATTTTATTTCTTTTTGCTTCTTTTTTTGTGCATAAAGAAATTTTTTATAATCAATAATTTTACATACAGGAGGGTCAGATTTTCCGGATATTTCCACTAAGTCTAAACCTATCTCTTTTGCTAAATTTATTCCTTCAGCCTTTGAGCAAACTTTATTTTCGACATTATCACCTACTAGTCTTATGTTGTTTGCTGTAATCAATTCATTGATTTTATGAGGATTTTCTTTCTTAATCCTCCAAGGTTTTCGCCCCTTATTTCGTCTTTTTACTACTATAACTTTTTTCTTTAATTTATACTATTTTAACTCTTTGTTAATCCTATTATTGATGATATTGATCAATTCTGCTTGCTTCATCATACCTAAATTATTGCCTCCATGTTCTCTAACAGCTACTAATTGACCTTCAACCTCTTTCTCTCCAACAATAATCATATAGGGTATTTTTTTTAACTCAGCATCTCGAATCTTTTTACCCGTTGTTTCATTTCTATCATCAACGTGCCCGCGAATATCGGAATTTTTTAGGGAATTTAAAAGTTTAAAGCAGTATTCATTATATTTTTTACTTATTGGTAAAATGATTATTTGATCCGGTGTTAACCAAAGAGGAAAGTTACCTGCTGTATGTTCAATTAAAAGAGCAATGAACCTTTCTAATGATCCAAAAGGTGCTCTATGTATCATAACAGGTTGATGCATTTGATCATCTGCCCCTTTATATTCTAGTTGAAATCTTTCAGGCAAATTGTAATCTACTTGTATTGTACCTAATTGCCATTTTCTACCTATAGCATCTTTAATCATAAAATCTAATTTAGGTCCATAAAAGGCAGCTTCACCATATTCTAATACTGTGTTTAAATTTTTATTTTTTGCTGAATTGATAATAGCTTTTTCTGCTAGATCCCAATTTTTATCACTACCAATATATTTATTGTGATCTTCAGGATCTCGCAATGAAACTTGAACAATATAATCTTTAAATCCCATTGCTTTAAGAACATATATGACTAAATCTATTACAGATTCGAATTCACTTTGAACTTGTTCAGGCATCACAAAAATATGTGCATCATCTTGTGTAAAGCCTCTGACTCTTGTTAATCCATGTAACTCTCCACTTTTTTCGTATCTATATACAGTGCCAAATTCAGCAAATCTAATTGGGAGATCTTTATATGATCTTGGTGTGGACTTATATATTTCACAATGATGTGGACAATTCATGGGTTTAAGAAAAAATTCTTCATTTTGATCCGGTGTTTTAATTGGTTGAAATGAATCTTCTCCATATTTGTCATAATGGCCAGAACAAACATACAATTCTTTTCCACCAATATGCGGTGTGACAACTGGTTGATATCCAAATTTTAATTGAGATTTTTTCATAAAATCAATCAGTTTATCTCTTAGGTATGCACCTTTTGGTAACCATAGTGGTAGTCCTTGTCCCACTTTATTAGAAAATGTAAAGAGGGACATATTTTTACCAATTTTTCTATGATCACGTTTTTTAGCTTCTTCTAATTTAAGTAGATATTCATCTAGGTACTTTTTTTTAGGAAATGTAATACCATAAATTCTAGTTAATTGTTTGTTATTTTCATTTCCTTTCCAATATGCACCAGCAACATTAATGAGTTTCACAGCTTTTATAAATCCTGTATTAGGAATATGTGGTCCTTTACATAAATCAATGAATTTGCCTTGTTTATAAAATGTTATTTCTCCATCATTTAAGTCTTCAATTAATTCTAATTTATATTGATTTTGTTTGTCTTGAAAGTAGTTAATTGCATCGTTTTTAGATATATTGGATATGATATATTGATGTTTTTGTTTTGCTAATTCTAAAATTTTATTTTCTATTTTCAAAAAATCATCTGAAGAGAAATGGATATTTTCAGGAAATTCCATATCATAATAAAACCCATTTTCAATTGGAGGGCCTATTGCAAATTTCACATTAGGATAAAAGAATTCGATCGCTTCTGCCATTAAATGAGCACTTGAGTGCCACATAACAGATTTTCCTCCATCATTTTCCCATGTTAATAATTCTAATTTTAGTTCTTTATTATTTGGCAGTGCCTTCGTTGCATCAATTATGANTCCATCAATTCTAGCAGCCAAGACATTTCGAGCTAAACCTTCGCTTATANTTTTTGCAATATCAAGCGCATTAGTACCATTAGGGAANTGTTTTTTNGTATTGTCTGGAAATCNGATATTAATCATAGTGAANACAAAATTANANATGGTCNAAAGATAATTATTTTTTTAAGATTAGATTATGGATTTATGTTTGGATTACACCAGTTTTAAAATCTTTTTTCGGATTATTATTAGCACATTCTATAGCAATTGATATATACATTCGGGTATTTAGTGGATCGATAATTTCATCTATCCACATTCTAGATGCTGCATAGTATGGACTCATNTGATTATTATATGTNTCTTGAATGGATTCTAACAGTTNTTTTTTCTCAGATTCATTTAACTTTTTACCTTGTTTTTTCATTTTACCTGNTTCCAGCTTTAGTAAAACTTTAGATGCTTGNTCTCCTCCCATTACNGCTATTTTAGCTGTAGGCCATGCTAAAATTAACCTTGGGTCATATGCTTTACCACACATAGCATAATTACCTGCGCCAAAAGAATTACCAATTATTAAAGTAAATTTTGGAACAGTACTATTTGCCATAGCATTAACCATTTTTGCACCATCTTTAATAATTCCATTATGTTCAGCTCTAGANCCTACCATAAATCCATTCACATCTTGCACAAACAAAAGNGGTANTCCTTTTTGATTGCAATTCATAATAAATCTAGCAGCTTTATCAGCCGAATCTGAGTAAATNACTCCTCCTAATTGCATTTCTCCNTTTCCATTTTTNACCATTTTTCTTTGATTAGCAATTATTCCAACAGNCCATCCATCAATTCTAGCATATGCACAAATCAGAGTTTTNCCATAGNTAGCTTTGTATTCTCTCAAAAAACTATCATCGACNATTCTCTCTAAGANATCTCTCATNTCATATGGTGTGTCACGATTCTTGGGAAGTATACCATATATTTCTTTTATATTTTTTTTAGGATTTTTACTACTAATTCTTGAAAATTGGACGTTGTGTTTTTNTTCAGTATTGTTAATTAATTCTCGTATTATTGAAATAGCTTCATTGTCATTTTTACATTTATAGTCAGTAACCCCAGAAATATCACAGTGTGTATGAGAACCNCCTAAAGATTCATTATCAATATCTTCTCCAATTGCNGCTTTAACAAGGTGAGATCCTGCTAAGAATACACTCCCTGTTTTTTCTACAATTAATGCNTCATCACTCATAATGGGAAGATATGCTCCACCAGCAACACAGCTACCCATAATTGCAGATATTTGGGGTATTCCTAAGGCAGATATTTTTGCATTATTTCTGAATTGTCGACCAAAATGTTGTTTGTCTGGAAATATNTCGTCTTGTAGAGGCAGAAAAACGCCAGCACTATCAACTAAGTAAATAANAGGAATATTATTATCTAAACAAATCTCTTGTGCTCTTAAATTTTTTTTTGCAGTCATAGGAAACCATGCTCCAGCTTTAACTGTTGCATCATTTGCTACCACNATACATTTTCTTTTATGAATNTCACCAATTGCGANAATTACTCCTGCNGCAGGACANCCNCCATAGTTTTGATANAAATCATGTGCAGCAAACACTCCTAGTTCTATATANTTAGATTCTTTATCAAAAATGTTNTCTATTCTTTCTCTTGCCGTCAACTTTCCTTTTTCATGTTGTTTTTTTATACTTTCTTTCCCTCCTCCCATTTCAATAATATTTCGTTTTTGTTTCATTTCAGAAACTAAAAGCTTCATATTATCTTCATTTTGATTAAATTTTATATCTATTTTNTTATTCATATGACNTTAAATATAAGGATTACTTATGAGGATGTATATATTCTTTTGCATTTGGACCTAAATTAAATATGAGATCAATAATACTTAGATTAGGAATTGGNCTTTGATNACCAAAGGGTATATATTGTTTNGAGTCTNTATAAANTTTAATTTNATTTCTTTGATCTANGTCGGTATTTGGATAATTTTTNACATAACACGTTGTTTGTTTTAATTCGTNCGATATTTTNAATTCTAANAAAAAATAATTAATCAAATNATAATTAAGATCAATTAAGAAAGTATAATTTTTATTTATGATTTTTTTTATATCCTCAAAATAGTGTATAAAAAATGGNGAAGAACCATATGCAGATTGTATGCTNTTTATATGTTTTTTTTNCCAATNATTATTAGCAATTTTAATGTCTTCTACTAATGTTTTTGAATAATGTTTTCGNACAATGGGAACNGTTAATAAAAAATGGTTCTTAGANCCCAGTATTAATGCGCGGTTGCGAATAGAATGCCTCATATAGTATTCTTTATGTTCTATATAGATAGATGCATATTTATACAAATACTGAAAATATGTAATAGGTGGTAGATATGATGTTGAAATTATAGTATTCTGAATTTTCAATTGGTTTTTTGTTTCTTCAAACGACTGATTAAATTAATAGCAATAATGAAAATAATAAAATGNATAAAATATGATTTACCTTGTTTATNNCCATGTATCGGTGTAAATAANTTTTTCCACCTNANAANACCTAATTTTGATTTCAATCCTTTTTTATGGAAAGCATTATAATTCAGGCTTAGCCATGTNAAAATAGGTTTNCCTACAATATGATTTTCAGGCACAAAACCCCAGACTCTNGAATCTTCAGAATTATGCCTNTTATCTCCCATCATCCAATAATAATTCATTTNAAATTCATATTGATTAGTTTTTGTATTATTAATATAATAGTCTGAATTAATTTGTTTAATTGAATTNCCTTCGTAATCTTCAATAATTTTTTTNTAGAAATGAAGATTAGTTTCATTCAANTCTATAACATCTCCTTTTTTCGGTATNTATATNGGNCCATANTTATCTACTGTCCAATTATTNTTCAAGCTTTTTGGAAATAAATTTTTAGATCCAGAATCTTCTTTGAAGACAAACCATTCAANAATTTTATTTTCTATGATTTTCTTTTCTTCTTGNGTTAAATAAACAATAAANAAGCCTGTNTTTTTTANATTATCATTAATCTGTTTTTCTNTTTTTNTTTTTTTNGTTGGCTTTAAAAACTGAGTTCCTTTTTTTGACTGATATTGCGCATATGTTTCAATATCATTTTCTATCAATAATTTTTCTAAATGATTTTTAATATCTAGGCCAACATAGACACCNTCTTTTGGTAGAATATAATATTGAAATTGTTTNTGAATATNTTGGTTTTCTNGAATTTTCTGATNNTTAATATAGANNTCTTTATCTATAATTTNTATTGAATCCCCCGCAATNCCAACACATCGTTTTACATAATTCATTTTTTTATCAAAGGGCATATTTTCTATGATTGTATCTGCTGGAAAATTAAANACCACAATATCATTATTCTTAATTGTTTGAAANCCNGGGAGTCGATTATATCCTAATTGGATNAGTTTCGAATATGAAGGTGTGNTTTGTGTTCCTGGAATTTTTTGATGCATAAAGGGCAAAAANATNGGTGTATTNGGTANGTTAGCTCCATAATTCATTTTACTTACAAGTAAAAAATCACCNACNAACATACTTTTTTCCATAGANGAAGTAGGTATTGTAAANGGTTGAATGAAGAAAACATGTATTAGTGTAGCAGCTATAATAGCAAATGTAATTGCCTCTTCCCATTCNTCATTTTTGNTCAGNTTTTTTTNAGATTTATTGTGTTTAGACCATTGTATAAATTGGAAATAATANTAATCTANTATGAAAAAAACNAGAAAATATAACCACTTAAGCCAATATGCGTGTGTTATTGATATAATTAAAAACANTGACAATANATAAAGAATTATATATGAAAAACATATGNTAAACTTTCTNCTATGATCTATAGATTTTATAATTCTCCAAATAAANNGAAAGCCTAANTTTAAAAAAATTCCACCNANATATATTATTAAAAGAAAAATAATATATTGTTTTGCATATTGGATTNNTCCAATTGAGGAAATCAANATAGTGNAGGCTAATAATNCTACANCCAAATTTTTAAANTTTTTCTTTTTCCAATAAATNAGGTAAATAAGTNTACTNTATGTAATTAGTGAAAGAAAAAACATTGNNTTATAAGTTTTTGATTACATCGGCCATGGTAAAACAACCTTTTTTATTTTGTATAAATTAAGCTGCTAATATAGCACCTTGTGAAAATCCTAATCGATTTTTTGCTTTATGCTTAATTGTAATTTCATCAATTTTAGAAATATAATTTACTATATGTTCGCCTTTTAATTTGCCGACACGTTTTGATTGGATGGGAATTTCAATCTTATTGTCTTCAGGTAAATTATGATAAATATCTTTTTGAATTTTTATTGCTGTACCACTTGGACTATCTTTTTTCATTGCATGATGTTTTTCTTGAATTTCAATTGCATATTTTTTTCGATGCATTAATTTAGCAACATAATCATTTATTTCAAAAAAAAGATTCATACCAATACTAAAATTCGGAGCATGCAAAAAAGAACTCCGTTTACGTAAACATAATTTTTTTACTTTTTCTAGTTTGTGATCCCACCCTGTTGTACCCGACACAATGGGCGTATTATGATTAATACAAAAAATCACATTTTGAAATGCATATTCTGCACTCGAAAATTCTATTGCTACATCAATTTTTTGTATGGCTTTTTTGTTGAGTTGGTTTCTGTTTTTCGAATTGATTTTAAACAAAATATTGTGCCCTTGTTGAATTGCTACTTTTTCTATTGCCTTGCCCATTTTACCATATCCTATAATACCTATTTTCATCCTACAAGTTTAATTTTAAGCATAGATTAATGGCTTCATTATTGTTCAATTCATTGATATCTAAATATAATGATAAATTATCATTTAAATTATAATGAGTTAAATGGGCATCTACGGATGCGTCTATAATATTAAGACAATATGTTAAAAGAAATATTAATGCTGACAAATCTCTAGAGTTTTGATAATAATTCTGTAGTGTAATTAAGTTATACTCACTATATCCTGAAGTATTGATAGTGTTCTCATTCTGGTCAGTTTCAGCAATATATGCAGATTTATATTCTTCATACTTGTTGTTATTCTTAATATAATAATAGATTGATCCCCCTAAAGCACTATAAATTACGGGAACTTTCCAATATTTTTTATTATAGATTTGTCCTAGCCCAGGACATACTGTGGACATTAGTGTAATCTTTGTAATGGAATTGTCATTTTGAACTTGTCCATAAATATTATGATTAATACATAAAGCGAAAAATAGAATAATTATTTTATGAGTATAGTTTTTTAATAATTTCATCTAATTTTTTTTCAGATTGAAAAGGGATTTCTATTTTTCCTTTTCCATTTTTTGATATTTTTAACTTTATTCGTTGCTGAAAGAACTCAGATAATTCTTCTTCCATGATTTTAAATTCTGTGCCGAGAAGATTTTTTTGCACATAACCCTTGATAGTCCCGGACAATTTATTGTCTTTCACGATAGATTCAGTTTCGCGAACAGAGTATTTGTATTTTATAATATTTTGGTATAATTCAAGTTGTTGATTTTGATCGACAATATTAATAATTGCTTTTGCATGGCCCATGCTAATCATCTTATCTCTGATACCTGCTTGTATTATTGGGTC
>PAVX01000044.1 GCA_002713285.1 Flavobacteriales bacterium | reverse complement strand
TGTCTACACAACTACATGGATCTAGTTCGACTTCTTCTTCAGCGAAATTAATTTCACTGATTACATATAAGCTATTTGCTGTAAAATTTTCACTTGGTTGACCAGTGAAAGGGTCTAGTATTGTTATGCTACTTGCTGCATAATCTATTCCATCTAGGTTTAAATAAAAATTCATTATTTCACCACCTGCAATTCCATTATCTTCTTCGGGATCTGTTCCCCAGACAGCAATATTAATATTGTTCCCGTCCATATAGTTTTGATTTAATGTTTGATAGCCAGCACAGATAAGCTCACCACTATCATTTTCATAAAAAACACCTATAAGAGCACCAGTAGTAGTTACTGCTTCACCGTTTAATAATACCGCAGGAGGATCTGCTAGTACTGCAATTGACGCATTGCCTGTACCAGTTGCTGCTGGGTTTACCCAATCAAGATTTTGGGATTGAACGAAAGATGTTGATAAACAATATGCAATAAGAACTGCAATTAAATAGAAATTTTTCATACACTTTATTTTTTAATGTCGAGAAAGTATGGAGTAATAATTAGAAAGGCGCTACCTTACTAAGGTACTAATTTTTTTACTAAAAACCCAATTTCTGACTTTACTAAAATAGTGTAAATACTCTTAAAATAATATAAAAAACAAAAATTTTATGTCTTGAAAAATTAGATTGATTTTAGAGATAATAATTTTATTTTTGAATTATATTACATGTAATTATGTTTAAAAATTATACAGTTTTCACCATATACTCCATAGTTAGCACCCTTTTGATAAGTGTAGGAATATATTTTTTAGGGTTTGTTGAAATCAAAACCACATCATATTTCATATTATTTACAGTCACCATTTTTACTATTAATTTAACAACCTTACTACTCTTGAGATATTACTCTCTTCATTATTTTAAAGATCCAGGGTTTAAAAAAGAGCAGGAATTAATTACATTGAAAACATCGGAAAAATACAGAAGAGAATTTGTTGGAAATGTTTCGCATGAGTTAAAAACACCAATTTTTAATATTCAAGGTTATGTGGAAACGTTAATAGGTGGTGCGTTATATGATAAAGCTGTAAACAAAAAATACTTAAAAAGAACGAGTAAAAGTGTTGATCGCTTAATTTATATTATCCAAGACTTGGAAACTATCTCTCAATTAGAGTCAGAGGAATTACATTTAGAATTGACATCATGGAATCTACAAGCTGCTCTCAAGGAAATCATTGATCAGTTTGAAATTAAGGCAAAACAAAAGAAAATTAAGATAGTACATAATAAAAAAAGCACAAACTGTAACGTCTTAGCGGATAAAGGTAAAATCGTTCAAGTATTATCCAATCTAATATCAAATTCAATTAAATACGGTAAAAGTGGGGGGAAAACGACAATAAGTTGCCATCAAACAAAAGATCAATGTTTTATAACTGTGAAAGATGATGGCATAGGGATTGCAGAAAAAAATAAACATAGACTTTTTGAACGATTTTACAGGGTAGATAAAAGTAGATCTAGGGAACAAGGTGGTACGGGCCTAGGGCTTGCTATTGTCAAACATATATTAGAAGCACATGATCAAACCATTACTGTTAAAAGTGTTATTTCGAAAGGGACAGAGTTTACATTTACTTTGCGTTCCATCCAATCTTGATTGTAAACAATATTTCATAAGGATTTAACTTTTATAGTTGTTGGATTTTAATACTTTTGTTAAAGATTAATTTATATTGCACTATGAGATTCTACATTATTATTTTATTTGCCTTGCTAATATCGTGTCAACAAAAGACATCTTCAGTTGATGTTGCTGAATTGACAAATTCATCCAATAAAATTTTCTTTAAAAATATAAAGAATGGGGATACACTAGTTAGCCCTTTCATAATTGAAATGGGGGTAATTGGCATGAAAATTAAGCCTGCGGGTGTATTAGAAGCAGGTACTGGACATCATCATTTACTTATCAATCAAGCTTTTATGGATTATGGTAAAATTATTCCTATGGATAAACAGCATATTCACTATGGGAAGGGAGATACGGTGGCTGAAGTTAATTTACCTTCCGGCCAACACACTTTAACTCTTCAATTTGCAAATGGTATGCATTCATCTTATGGAGAACAGTTTAGTAATACTATCAGCGTTTATGTAAAATAATTTAATCATGAAATTTTTAATAAAGCTCTTTATTTGTGTAGTCATATTTTCTAATCCTATTTATAGCCAAATATTCTTTTCAGAATACTCTGAAGGAAGTTCATATAATAAGTATTTGGAAATATATAATTACTCTGATGAGACAATAGATTTATATCCTNATTTTGTATTAGCAAGTTGCACCAACGGATGTNTGGATGGAAATAATTTTTATATTAATGANTTTCCAGAGGGAGCATCTGTTGNTCCNGGTGACGTGTATGTTGTTGCTGCAAGTCAAGCAGATCAGTTAATATTAGATGAGGCAGATTACACTTTNCAATATTGTTGTGGTAATGGTGATGACGCGTATGCTTTGATGTTGTCNGGTTCCACAGGAGATTTTTTTGATTCAGCAAATGCAGTTGATATTATTGGTGATGAGGACACTTGGGAAGAAGGAGTTGGTTGGGATGTTGNTGGANTAGAGCAAGCAACTGAAAATCATACTTTGGTGAGAAAAAGTTCGATTGTTTCAGGTAATNCNGGTGATTGGGAGATGTCTGCAGGAACAGATGCTAACAATTCAGAATGGATAGTATTGGAAGTTGATGATTGGAGTAATTTAGGTNTTCATGATTATGACAATAGTAATTCTAATGATATTTTCGGATGTATGTGTGAGGAAGCTAATAATTATGATGTAACTGCNACGCAAGATGATGGGTCATGTGTTGTTGATGGAGGTTGTTCAGATACNTTAGCATTAAATTATTCAGGNGACCTATGCCTTTCAGCAGAATTTATTAATGAAGATTGCGAATANTTATCGATAAATGCTTCGGGNTGCTATAGCAGTGATNTTGCATGTAATTATTTTGATTTCGGATATCAAATGACNTCTAGTAANATGACTATCGCGATTGCGGATATTAGCAATTTAGTTATTGGCGATATGGTTGGTGTATTTTATCTTGATGAAAATGGTTTTCTTACCTGTGGTGGTTCGGTACTCTTTGAAGGNGAAATGATAGCTTTAGCTGCTTGGNGTGATGATGTTTCNACTNTGANTATTGATGGNTTTCAANCGGAAGATCAATTTATTTTNCTTATTCTAAGAGAAGGGATAGTATACGANGCTATAGTGGACTTAAATAACTCTGCACCATTTACTAACACATATGCNNTNAATGGATTTGGACAAATTATTACTTTNTCAATTGGCGATGAATTTNTTGAAGACTGTATTGGNCCACCTNTAGGAGCTGATTGTGATGGAAATTCAATAGAAGTCATAGAGNATGAATTCGAAAAACCAGACATAATNAATACTGTAGANATATTCGGTCGAACTATAGANAANAATAGNAACNGCAATCTTCAAATTAGAATTTATAGTAATGGTTTAATAGANAAAAANTATTTTTTAAGTCATTAGACTACATCCTTTTTCNGTTGCATATTGAGCTCTNCCCAGAATATTAAATCCAGTTTCAGTTACATGCCCAAGATCATTTGTTGCAATAAAACTGCAACTATAGATGTTNGCTAAATCAATAATATTAATNCANCCTCTTTTATTAGATTGGATAATTNTAAAAGGATTTGTTTTATCTCTAATAATAATTTTTTTCCATGGCGGTGACTGAAAANAGTTNTCCAAATAATAAGATTGTGATAATAATTCTGCCATACCATATTCAGAATATANTTNNTCAATCTTNAACAGATTCTTTAANTTGTTGTGTAAGTCTTCTTGTATCATATGTTGATCNTTTTTCTTTGTCCCNCCTGTTTGAATNACATAACCGCCACTTAAGTTAATNTTGTTGTTTTCTGCAAAGCTTAATATTTCAAAACTTAANCCAAGTANGATAAATTTTTTATTATTATTTTGACATTCCTTTATTTGGAAGCTTAAATCTCGATCNTTTCTAAGATAAAATCCGCTTGNAGAATCACCACTAATTTCAATTAATTCATTACACATAAAAGATAAAGAAGNATTNGGATGATTTNGAAAATCAGGNACTAAGCAAAAAAAAACAAAATCTTTCGGNTTNCCNACAAATAATTTAAATGACTTGAGAATAGATTCTTTATATATTGATATATCNGAGATATAATGTCTNCTTTTTTCATNGTTAGTGGTTCCACTACTCATAAAAAAAGTATCAATTTTTTTATTATCTAGAATAATTTTGTGTGTTCTAAANAGTTCTATTGGTAAAAATGGTATTTCTAAATAATGTGTGATATTAGCGATATTAATATTGTTAAGGTCAATATACTNTTTATAGATAGAGTTNTTNNGATATTGATAATTAAATAGCCTTAAAGACAAATTNTTAAATTCATCNTCTGTTTTTATTTCAAATATCTTTTTTGTATAATGAGGTATATCCATATTGTTACGNAATGACAATATAATTAAAAATTCATNAAACAATTATAATTACTATGTCACGAACAAANCTTAAAAAGTTTAAAAAAATAGAAAAAATGACACACGTGATTCAGCCTTNGAGGGAAGATTTACTCAATGATAATTTTGCTTTAAAAGGTTGTTGGAGTAGTAAATTTGAAAATAATAATCCTATTGTTNTAGAGTTGGGTTGTGGTAAGGGNGAGTATGNTGTTAATTTAGCTAAAATGAGGCCAGANTTTAATTATATAGGAATAGATATTAAGGGTTCTAGACTTTATTCAGGTGCTGAGATTGCNGAGAAAGAAAAGTTAAAAAATCTTCTTTTTATTCGTGCTCAGATAGAATATATATCTTCTATTTTTGCTGAAAATGAAGTTCATGAAATATGGATTACTTTTCCAGATCCACAAATAAAGTTTAAAAGGAGAAAAAAAAGACTTACACATGTTAATATGCTTGCAAAATATAAATCTATCTTAAGGCTTAATGGTGTGATAAATTTAAAAACAGACAGTCTTTTTTTGCATGGATATACTTTAGGTGTATTAGAGAATGGACCCTATAAAATTCTTAAAACCATGCATGATGTATATAATAATTATTATGACGATGAACGATTAGATATTAAAACATACTATGAAAATAAATTTTTGAATCAAAATCAAACAATCACGTATGTTGCATTTTCTTTTCTGTATTAACTTTATTAACTTTCAGCCTTTAATTGTAATGTTTTGGTTATGTTAATAACAGATGATAAGTTGCGAAGTATTTTAGATACAATTCAAATAGATGATGAACATACTCTAGCAAGTGTCAACACTTTACAATCTGCACAAATCAAAGACCAAAAAATCAAGTTAGAATTATGTGTATTTAATCCTTCTTTGCAATTTAAAAATAAAATTAGAAAAGAAGTGGAGACTAAAGTTTTGAAAGAATTTCCAAACGTATCAATCGAAATCGGATTCTCTAGTCAAAAAATCATTAAAAATACATTAGCTATCGCGTCTGGTAAGGGTGGAGTTGGTAAGTCTACGATTGCATCTAATCTTGCAATTGCTTTGAAGAATAAAGGTTTTAAAGTAGGTTTATTAGATGCGGATATATATGGACCATCAATTCCATTAATGTTTGATGCTGAGCATGAAAAACCAAAAAAAGTAAAAAATGGTGACAAGTATTTAATGAGCCCAATCATCAGCTACGGTGTCAAAATTATGTCTATTGGTTTCTTTTTAAATCCTAATGACGCACTTGTGTGGAGAGGGCCAATGGCAACAAAAGCACTCAAAGAGATTATAACTAATACAGATTGGGGACATTTAGACTATCTATTAATTGATTTGCCTCCTGGGACTGGAGATATACATTTAAGTCTAGTTCAAACGTTGTCTATTACAGGATCTCTTATTATAACTACCCCCCAACCAGTATCGTTGATTGATGCTAAAAAAGCAATTAATATGTTTAAGAAGAAAGATATTAATGTTCCAATTATCGGAATAGTAGAAAATATGTCTTGCTTATTAGTGAATAATGAAAAGCATTACATCTTTGGCAAAGATGGTGGAAAAAGTTTATCAGAGTCAGAAAATATAAAATTGCTTTGCGAAATTCCTTTAGATCAATCTATAAGAGAAGCAGGTGATGTTGGTCGTCCAGCGGCATTACAAGATAGTCTGTTGTCAGGACACTTTAGTCATTTAGCAGAATATGTAAATGAGAGCGTGTCTGAAAGGAATAAAAATTTAAATGTTACAAAAAAAGTAGAAATCACGCATAATAGAGGATGTAATTAAGTATTTTTGTTGTTATGAATTCAGATGGTTTATTAAATCGTGTAAATCAAGGTCTTGATGATGTGAGGCCTTATCTTGCATCAGACGGGGGTGATATATCCTTAGTTAAAATAACTGCTGATTTTAAAGTGTTTATTCGTTTTGAGGGTGCTTGTAAAACATGTAATGTAAATCAAATGACCCTTAAGCTTGGAGTTGAAGAAGCTGTCAAAAAATATGCACCTGAAGTTCATTCTGTAGAGACAATAGGTTGATTTATGATTAATTCAGATATTATTATTATTGGTGCAGGCCCATGTGGATTATTTGCGGTTTTTGAAGCAGGTTTGTTAAAAATGAGATGTCATTTAATAGATTACTTACCACAGCCAGGCGGTCAATGTTCAGAGATTTATCCTAAAAAACCTATTTATGACATACCTGGTTTCCCAGAAATTTTAGCAGGTGATTTAGTAGATAATTTAATGCGGCAAATTAAACCATTTAAGCCTGGATTCACTTTTGGAGAAAGAGTAGAGTTAGTAGAGAAGAGAGAAGATGGAACTTTTCTTGTTGTTACAAATCGTGGAACAGAGCATCAAGCGAAAGTTATTGTAATAGCAGCTGGACTAGGTTGTTTCGAGCCAAGAAAACCAAATATAAGTAATTTAGCTTTTTTTGAAGACCAGGGCGTAGATTATATTGTTAAGGATCCAGCTAAATATAAAGATAAAAAAGTGATAATTTCTGGCGGTGGAGATTCAGCGTTAGATTGGGCGCTATATCTTGCGAACGGTATTGCTAGTGAGGTTACACTTGTACATCGAAGAGAATCTTTTAGGGGCCATGTAGAGTCAGTTGAAAAAGTTAATATAATGAGTAGGTCAGGTAAAATAAATTTAATGACTAATTCAGAGGTAATTGAATTAAAGGGAGGCAGGCAATTAAAAGAGTTAATTATTAAAACAGATAACACTAATATTGATAAAGATGTAGATTATTGGATTCCTCTTTTTGGTTTAACACCAAAGCTTGGACCTATTGCCAACTGGGGCCTGAATTTAAATAAAAATGCTATTGAGGTAAATACTTATGATTATAGCACGAATATTGAAGGTGTGTATGCTATTGGTGATATTAATACTTACCCAGGAAAGTTAAAGTTAATATTGAGTGGTTTCCATGAAGCGGCTTTGATGAGTCAGTCGGCTTTTAAACATATTTTCCCAGATGGTAAAAAATCTTTTAAATACACAACTGTATTAGGGGGGATAGAAGGTTTTTAACGTGGATAAAATTTCAATTAACATAATAGATTTAGAAGGTCAAAAACATACTATTCATGCAAGTATTGATTTAAACGTAAATCTTATGGAGCTAGTTAGAGATGCTGGTTTTCAAATTGGTAATTGTGGAGGGATGGCTTTATGTGCTTCTTGTCACTGCTTTATTGACACTGATAATGGGTTAAATCACAAAACATTAGAAGAGGAGGATATGTTAGATCAACTACATAACTCAAAAATTAATAGTAGATTGATTTGTCAAATTCCTTTGAGTCAAGAATTAGATGGTATTGTATTGATGATGGCCAGTGATTAGTTTCGAAAATTTTCCGGAATATTACAAATAGGAATAGGTGTCATTTTGTGATTGTTTTGTCTATGTAATTTTTGGTATATTTTCATTACTTCTTTTTCTCTTTCAGTTAGTTCCCTGTTTTTATTAAAACACATTGCCCACTCTAATTCTTTATATGTAGCACCAATTTGCCTTTCGTCAGTCCTCCCATCTTCCCATAATCCATCAGTTGGCTGAGCATTAAGAATATCTAGGTGTACTCCACAGAAACTTGCTAATTTTTGAACTTCTGTTTTTGTTAAATCTGCAATTGGACTAATATCTACACCGCCATCTCCATATTTTGTAAAGAAGCCTATTCCAAAATCTTCAATTTTATTTCCAGTACCAACAACAATACCGTTCTCTTTTGTAGCAATTTGATATAATGTCATCATTCTTAATCTAGCTTTTGAATTTGCTAACCCTAAATCAGATTGATACTTTAAAGGAATTTCAGTTTTATATGTATCAAATAAATTTGTCAGATTAATTGAAGTCATTTGAGTATTTGTATACATTTTGGTAAGCCATTCAATATGTTTATTTGCAAGATAAATTTCTTGTTTTTTTTGATGAAGAGGCATGGACACAGCAATAGTTGTTATCCCACTTAAAGCACACAATGTAGATGTTAATGCAGAATCAATACCACCTGAAACACCAACTATCAATTTTTTTTGACCATTATTTTCAGCGTATTCTTTTAGCCAATTAGCAATTAAGTCTCGTGTTTTATCAAGTTTCATATTATTTAGAATAAAAAACCTAGTCTTAATCCCAGTTGATGAAATAAAGCATGTGTTTCGTTCATGGAGTTAGTGATATTGTTATTATAAAATATACTTGCTTCAACAGATGTGTCTCCTCCAAGAGAATATTCGGCACCTAAAAAAATCGCAATGTCAATAACACTTCCTTTTGCTGCTTCATCATGCGTAATTTTTTCTTTTATTTTGAAATTTAGAGAAGGTCCAATTCTAGCGAAATAATTAAAATATCCAACTTGACGAGATCGCATCTTTATAAAAATGGGTATTGTCATATATTGAACTTTATAATCCCCAATATTGGTTTCACTTTGCTCTATGCCTCCACCTTTATAAGTAATTGCAAATCCTGATTCCAAGTAATGATTTATACTTAATGGTAATTCAATAGCATAGCCATAGACCACACCTAGATTGTTATTTGTTTCCACACCTTGTAAGTCTGTAGAAATAAAATTAATTGCAGGCGTAATATATAGCCCCATTCTAGTATTATTTAATTTATTGTTAAATTCTTGTGATATCGATAAAGAAAATAAGACAAAAAATAGATACAGAAAATTTAACTTTTTCATACTTTTAATAATCGTAAGATTTTATATTTAAATATACATTAATGAATAAAAAAAATAGAAAGAAAAAACATATTTTATTGATTTTCTTTACACTAGTAATCATTTTCTTTATTCTACAATTAACTTTTGAAAGGAAACAAGATTTTTTTACTGAAAAATGCAAAATTGATATATATCGTTTTGAACAAGATTTTTTTAGCATTGAAAAAGATTCTTTTGATATTCATTTTTTGAACGTTCAAAAGAAATTCCCTGCTTTTTTTTCAGACACATCAATATCTTTTAACAAAGACATTTTTTTAAATGACACACTTAGAGATGTTTTAGATTCAGTTAATCTAATTTTTCAAAATAGAATACCAAATATTCATCAATTAGAAGAAGGTTTTTGTAATTATAAAGATTATTTTCCAGAAGACAATCTTTCAATTTACACCTTTATAGATAAGGAGTTTGACTATAAAACACCAGTAGTATTTGCTAATGATAAGTTATTTGTATCTCTTCATCTTTTTTTAGGTTCAAGTCATACATTTTATAATTTTTTACCAAATTATATTAAATATGCACATGATACGACTTTTTTAGCATCTTCATGCTTTGTTACTTTAGCAGGAAAACATATTCCATATCCAGATGTGAGCAAATTTTTAGATATTATTTTATATTATTCAAAAGCGTATTTTTTTGCTCAAACAATGATGCCGGATGTTTTGGACTACCAACTATTTAAATGTCCTGAGGAAAAAATAGAATGGTGTTATACAAACGAAGGTGCAATCTGGCGACACATGATAGAACGAGATTATTTATTTTCAACTTCCACAGATTTGTTAGATAAGTTTGTTCACCTTGCACCATTCTCTCAATTTGGTTCATCATCCGACACAGATTCTCCAGGTAGTGTTGGGGTTTGGTTAGGTCTGCAAATTTGGAAGAGTTATGCTAAAAATAATGACATTACCTTAATAGATATATTAAATGAAACGAATTATATGAAAGTTTTAAATAATTCTGGATATAAACCTTAATAAAATGAAAAAAAGAGAAAAACAAGCTTCGATTACTTTCCAAGTAGATTTAGATGTTAATAATGTCCCAGAAAAAATTATATGGGACGCTACAGATAATGATGTAAAAAATAACCCAGCGAAGGCAGTGATAATATCTATTTGGGATGGAGTTGCTAAATCTTCATTAAAAATAGATTTATGGACTAAAGAAATGATGGCTGAAGAGATGAAATTTTTTACGTTTCAAATTTTAGATTCTTTATCAGAAACTTATCAGCGATCAGTTGGTGATGAAAAGATTGCAAAAGAAATAAAAGCGTTTGCAAAACATATTGGTAAATCATCAAATATTTTAAAATAATTCATTGATTTTTATAATCTTATTTAGTATTTCATCTTTTCCAAAACCTTTAACAGAGGAAGTTACTATGCTTTCAGGTACTTTTTCCCAGTGGTTAGTTTTCATATAATGGTCATATTTGTCAATTACATTGCGTATTTGTCCCTTTTTCATTTTATCAGATTTGGTAAACACTCTAATAAAATAGATGTTATTTTGTACCAGCCATTCCATCCATTCTAAGTCTATTTTTTGAGGAGGAATACGGATGTCTATAAGCAAAAAAACAGATGCTAACCGATTGCCCCTTTGTGTAAAATAATCTTGCGTCATTTTTAGAATCTCGGACCTTTTTAATTTCGATAATTTCGCATATCCATATCCAGGCAGGTCAACCAACGACCAATTATTANTCTATAAGAATATGATTTATCAATGTTGTTTTTCCAGGNTTGGATGAGGTNTATGCAATACGNCTATTTAAAATCATATTAATCAATGAAGATTTTCCNACATTNGATCTACCTATAAATGCATATTCTGGCCGATTTTCTTTTGGNCAATCTGCTACGTTAGCATTACTATAAAANTCAGTCACTGTGATTTGCATACNCTCTCTATTACAAATTGTTCTTTAACCATTCTACAAGTATTTTATTAAACTTGATTGGCGTTTCTATCATTGGTGCGTGTCCACAATTATTGATCCAAAATAAATCNGAGTTTGGGATTTCACTATGAAATTCGCGTCCTACATCAGGGGGCGTAATGTTGTCATTTTCCCCCCATATAATACAGGTCTTTTGCTTTATNTGGTGTAAATCCTCTTTCATATTATGTCTAATAGCAGATTTAGCCATCATTAAAACGCGGAGNACTTTTTCTCTACTATTTACAATTTCAAAAACTTCATCTACTAATTTTTTAGTTGCTTTTTTAGGATTGAAAAAGACTTCTTCNGTTTTTGTTTTTATATAATTATAGTCTCCTCTTTTTGGAAACTNTCCTCCNAATGTGTTTTCATAAAGCCCTGANCTTCCTGAAAGTATTAACGTNTTAATTTTTTCTGGATGTNTAAGTGNTACAATTAAGNCAATATGNCCACCTAAAGAATTTCCAAGTATTGAGAATTTTGAAAGATTTAAATCTTCTGTAAATTTTNTAATAAATGCTGCAAGTTCTTTNACATTTGTTTTTAATATNGGCATNTNATAAAGTGGTAGCATGGGTAAAATCACTCGGTAACCATATTGTGGAAGTCTTTCAATAGTGTCTTCAAAATTACTAACAGCCCCCATTAGTCCGTGTAGTAGTANTATAGGTTTNCCGTCTCCACGATCGATATAATTATACTTNTTTAATTTAGACATATCATAAATTTTTCAAGCCAAATATATGTTTTAATGNCGTATTNAAACAGAAAANAAACATAGTTATTAACANNCAATAGTTTAAAATGTTAATATAATGTTAATTTCTTGTTCAAAAAAATAAGTGGTACAAAGTGGTACAAAGTGGGTTTAAATAACTAATTTTATNCTATATAATTCAATTATGTGGTAAAATGAGCATGCATTTAATAGGNGTTCATGAATGTAAAATAGATGTTAAGTCTCGATTGATGCTTCCAAAAGCNTTCAAGAAGCAACTTTCAGATTCTCTACACGCACCATTTATCTTAAAAAGAAGTGTTTTTCATGCTTGTTTAGAGCTCTTCCCAATGGATGAGTGGAATAAGGTTGTATTAGATATTAATAAGTTAAATCGATTTGTGAAAAAAAATAATGATTTCATTAGAATGTTTACAGCAGGGGTTAAGGTAATTGANCTTGATGTTACAGGCAGACTGCTTATTCCAAAAGATTTACAAAGTTATGCTCAGATATCTAAGAATGTAGTTCTTTCCAGCTCTGCTAATATGATTGAAATTTGGNACAAGANAGGNTATGAAGAGATTATTAACAATAAGAGTATTGATTTTGCTCAATTAGCAGAAGAGGTAATGGGGCTACAAAAAGATGAAAATGAGTGATTTTCATANACCAGTATTATTGNATNAATGTGTTGAAGGNTTGAATATTTCGCCAGAAGGAANTTATGTAGATGCAACATTTGGAGGAGGAGGTCATGCACGAGAAATTATCAATNAAATTTCAGTTGGAAAACTAATAGGTTTTGATCAAGATAAGGANACGTCAATAAATAAAATAAACAATGATGATAGATTTATCATGATTCATAAAAACTTTAGANATTTGAAGAAGCAGTTNGACAATNTAAATATTTCNGCTATTGATGGTTTAATAGCAGATTTAGGTGTTTCAAGTTACCATTTCACAAATAATAATCGNGGCTTTTCATTAAAATATGATTCTCATTTAGACATGAGAATGGATTCNGGNTTACAAAAAGATGCGGCGTATATATTAAATAATTATAATGCTCAAAATCTAAGCAGAATTTTTCGAGAACATGCTGATTTTTATTCTCCCAATGTTATTGTAAATACCATACTTNATTTTAGAGAAACGCAGGATATTAAAACAACTTTCCAGTTTAAAAAATTATTTAATTCATCATTCTTTGGGAAGAATGAAAATAAATTTTTTGCTAGATTATTTCAAGCACTTAGAATAGAAGTNAATGATGAGATTAATGCTTTAAAAGAACTNTTAAAGCAATCTTTAGAATTACTCAGTCCAGCAGGAAGGTTAGTTATTATTTCATATCATTCAATAGAAGATAAAATTGTNAAAAANTTCATGAAGTTTGGTAATTTTTCTACTTCTCCAGAAAAAGATTTTTTTGGTAATCCTTCGTTTCCATTTAAGGTNATTACCAAAAAACCAATAANACCATCAGATTTTGAAATTAAGTTAAATAATAAGGCTAGAAGCGCCAAACTTAGAATTTGTCAAAAAAAATAACNAACCATGAGAATNAATAAATTATTTNACATACCCAATTTTAGAGATAATGATTTTTTTAAAGATTTATTTGATATTAAATCNTTTGTCATTGTATTTACTCTATTCTCATTTATTAGTATTTGGTCTTCTGAGATGGTTTATAATAGAACAAAAAAAATCAAACATCTTAATACAGATCTTNAAAATTTAAAAGCAGAATATATTTCTACTAGGACCATATTAATGACAAAAAGTAAAAGGTCTTCTTTAATTAAAAAGGCTTATTCTTTTGGCTTAATTGAATCTGANAATCCACCAAAAGTAATATATGTAAAACATGAAGATTAANCATCCATTTAGGNTAACATTAATAACAATTAGCATATTGTTATTTTCTTGGGGAATTATTGTCCAGATTCTNCATATTATAAATTCAGATTTACATGTTCAAATAAAAGAAGAAGAAAGCATACAGATTATTCCNGCTAATAGAGGAAATATATATACNATAAACAATAAACTATTGGCTGTNACTTCTTCTAANTANGATATTAGATTTGATGGGGTGTATGCAAATAAATCTGTTAAAATGAAAGATTTAGAACAGTTTGCTAACTCTTTAAGTNCNATTTTCAAAGATAAACAGAGCACACAATATTTAAGAGATTTAAAAAAACAAAATCAATTTTCTTTAATCAAAAGAAATGCCTCTTTTCAACAAGTTAAGAAATTAAAACAACTCTCTTATTATAAAAAATCGNTACATGGAGGCTTGATTATTAANCCAGTTTTATCAAGAGAAAAACCAAANGGAAATTCTGCTGCTAGGACAATTGGAGATTTGTATCAGGATAATACACCTAAATATGGCTTAGAGTATAGTTATAATTCTGAATTAATGGGGCAGGATGGTAAATGTCTTTTTCTCAATAAACCAGGAGCAGGTCAGNTGAAAATTAAAGATTCTAATAATATAGAGCCACAGCATGGTCAAGATCTAATTACTACAATAGATTTAGATTTTCAGAATATTTTAGAAGATGCATTATTGAGACAACTAGAGACATATGANGCTGATTTTGGGACAGCAATTTTAATGGAAGTCACAACAGGGCAAATCAAAGGNATAACTAATCTTAAAAAAACTAAAAACAACAAGTATGCAGAGATATTAAACTTTGGTGCAACACGTCAAATTGAGCCTGGATCTACAATTAAATTAGCATCTATAATGGCTTATTTAGAAGATTATAATGGGANTTTAGAAGATACTATTGACTGTAAAGATGGAGTTTATCAATTTAAAGGATCTCCTATAGAAACTAAGGATAGTAAAAAATTAGGTGTTAGCTCATTAAAACAAGTATTTGCTCATTCATCTAATATTGGTATNGGNAGGTTAATAAATAAAAATTATAAAAATAATCCTCAGAAATTTATTGATAGACTTTATAATTTNGGCTTAGGAAAAAAATCAAAAATTGATTTAATAGGTNTCCCAANACCCAACATACCTTCTCCNCAATCACCAGANTGGTCAGGTATTTCATTNCCNTGGATTTCATTTGGATATGGAGTTNANCTTACACCCTTAGATATATTAACTTTCTATAATACTGTTGCTAATGATGGNTACTTAGTTAATCCCTATCTAGGCAGNGCTTTTCGAGAAGGAAGCAAATTAATTCCTATTCGCAGAACAAAGATTTCTCATACTATTTGTTCTAAAGAAACGATTGCGAAAATAAAAATTTTATTAAGAGAAGTAGTGNAAGAAGGTACTGGAAAATCAATGATAGACTTACCATTTTCNGTTTCTGGTAAAACAGGGACAACAGTTAAAAATTATAATAATTATTTAAATATAATAGATAAGCAATATCAATCTTCATTTGTTGGNTTTTTNCCATCAGAGTCTCCAAAATATAGTTGTATTGTATTAATAGACANTCCAAATAGCAGTCTTGGTTATTATGGTTCTGTNGTTGCAATACCAGTCTTTNAAGAGATTGCGCATAAANTTTATGTAAAAGAAGGTGGACAATGGGGTAATAATTCACATGTAAAAAGTATTAATATAGACACCTCTGAGTATTATAATACATTAGATAATAACCAGGTTAATCTAGATTCTAATTTTTATCCAAATGTTATTGGAATGCATTTGCGAGATGCACTAAAAGTATTAAACTCTATAGGTTGTCANGTAATTGTGAAAGGTAAGGTGGGGNATGTAAAAAAGCAATACCCAAAAGCAGATACTCCTATAAAAAAAGAATTAGCNATCACATTATTTATTTAAATGAAATTATTAAGAGAATTATTACATGGACTAGATTGCGATACTATTATTGGTAATACAAATTCTTNTATTTCTAATATTCAATTTGATTCCAATAAAGTTTCNNGATTAGATTTATTTGTAGCAATTAATGGACAGAATCATGACGGNCATGATTTTATTGAAGATGTAATTAGTGCAGGTGTAACTGCNATAGTTTGTGAACGCATACCAGAAAAACAAATAGAGAATGTTACCTATATCAAGGTTTNTAATAGTTCTATNGCCTTGGGTATTTTAGCATCCAATTTTTTTAACAATCCTTCTAAAAAAATCAATCTTATAGGAATAACAGGAACAAATGGAAAAACCTCTACGGCATATTATTTATTTTCTTTATTTAAAAAATTAAACTTTAAAGTTGGGTTAATATCTACAATTGATCAAAAGATTAATAATAAATCATATCCTGCTACACACACCACTCCAAATNCTATTGAATTAAATCNATTATTATCATTAATGGTCAAAGAAGNGTGTGATTNTTGTTTTATGGAAGTTAGTTCTCATGCTATTTCTCAAAACAGAATTGCAGGATTATATTTTGACATTGCTGTTTTTACAAATATTACAAGAGATCATTTAGATTACCATAAATCTTTTCGTGATTATATAAATACTAAAAAANCTTTTTTTGACTCACTATCTAATGTTGTTAAGTCAATTGTCAATATTGATGACAANTATGGNTATGAAATGTTAAAAGATACAAGTTCTAAAAAAATCTTTTACTCACTCACAAATAATGCACATTATCAAGCAGTTGTAGTTGAAAATAGTATTACAGGNTTAACTATAAGAATAGATAATCAAGAAATTACTACTCAACTAATNGGAGATTTTAATGCATATAATTTATTAGCAGTATATAGTATAGCTAGAGAGNTAGGTCAAAATCAAGATTTAATTCTTAAAGAGTTGAGNAATATTAAGTCACCTCCAGGCAGATTTAATATNATAAGGTCAAGGAGNGGTGTAATTGGGATTGTTGATTATGCTCATACACCAGATGCATTAAAAAAAGCCATTTNATCTATATCAGATTTTTGTGATATTCATAAGAATTTAATTATNGTACTGGGTTGTGGTGGTAATNGAGATCGTGGAAAACGACGTATTATGGGTAAAATAGCAGCTCAAAATAGCTTGATTTCTATTTTCACATCTGATAATCCAAGATCAGAANATCCAGATTCTATCATTCATGATATGTGTGAAGATTTATCAAATGAATTAAAAAATNAAGTTCATAAAATCATCAATAGAGAAGATGCAATTGATGCAGCGGTTCGTTTTTCATCCAACAAATCTATCATCCTCATTGCAGGNAAGGGGCATGAGCAATTTCAAGAAATTAATGGAAAGAAAATTCCTTTTGATGATTTTAAAACTCTTAAAAAACTCTTAAAAACTTAANATTATGTTACACTACTTATTCGATTGGTTATATAATAATGGTATTGCTGCGACAGCACATAATTTATTNAGTTATCTGTCTGTTAGATCTGCATTAGCTNTAATTATATCATTGTTAGTTACTATATATTTTGGCAGAATTGTAATACATTTTTTAAAAAGCAAATTAGTAGAAGATCAAATACGTGATTTAGGATTATTAGGTCAAAATGAAAAACAAGGCACTCCTACTATGGGAGGTGTAATTATTTTAATAGGAATATTGGTCCCTACTTTATTGTTGTGTCGTTTGAATAATATCTATGTCTTGATTTTAATTCTTACTGCTTTATGGATGGGTTTAATAGGATTTATAGATGACTATATAAAAGTATTTAATAAAAATAAACAAGGATTAGCTGGAAAATTTAAAATTATTGGGCAAGTCGCATTAGGNATAATAGTAAGTTCNGTGATGTTNTTTCATCAGGATATCGTAATTCAAGAAAATATNGATCAATCTAATAATCATGANATAATGATTCTGGAATCTNATAANTCTAATAATGAGTTTATTCATTCTTTTTTAGAAGAGACAAAATCATTAAAAACGACNATACCATTTTTCAAAAACAATCAGTTAGATTACAAGGACTTGGTTTCGGAATATTTTTCGAATAGTATTTTNGTTTTTTTATTATTCAGTTTTATAATCATATTTATTNTCACAGGAGTATCCAATTCAGCAAATTTAACTGATGGTATTGATGGATTAGCAACCGGGTCTTCAGCTATCATTGGAGCAACCTTAGCCGTTTTCTGCTATGTTTCAGGTAATATGATTTTTGCAGATTATTTAGATATTATGTATATACCTNATATTGGTGAAGTGGTTGTTTTTATGTCCGCATTTGTTGGGTCTTGTGTTGGGTTTTTATGGTATAATTCATATCCTGCTGAAGTATTTATGGGTGATACGGGAAGCTTAGCTTTAGGAGGTATTATTGGTGTTGTCTCNGTTNTAGTAAGGAAAGAATTATTGNTACCAATTTTTTGCGGTATATTTTTTCTGCAAAGTATATCAGTAATATTACAGGTCACTTATTTTAAGTTTTCTAAAAGAAAATATGGTATAGGGAAACGTATTTTTTTAATGTCACCGCTTCATCATCATTATCAGAAAAAAGGCATTCATGAAAGTAAAATTGTAACAAGGTTTTGGATAGTGTGTGTCTTCTTGTGTCTTTTAGCATTTGTAACCTTAAAATTAAGATAAATGAAAAAAGGNAATATTCTGATAATAGGATGTGGTATTAGTGGTTTGGGTGCAGCAAAACTTGCAAAACATTTAAATTATGAAGTGATGGTGAGNAGNAAAGATTTTATTCCTCAAGCTAATAAANANACATTGAAAAATATAGGAGTTAANTTTGAAGAGGGNNTGCATTCTATTTCANATTTACAATGGGCAGANCTTATTGTTAAAAGCCCAGGTGTACCAGCTAATATACCCATTTTAGAATTAGCAAAATCAGAGAGTATTTNTATTATTTCNGAAATAGAGTTTGCTTCTAGAAATACAGATGCTCATATTATTGCAATTACGGGAACAAATGGAAAAACAACAACGACACAAATGTTATGGNATATATTAAACAATGCTGGTTTGAATGTNGGTTTAGCAGGTAATATAGGTATTAGTTTTTCCGAAACTATTGTTGAACATAAATTTGATCACTATGTTCTTGAAATAAGTAGTTTTCAGTTAGAAGATATTATAGATTTNAAACCTAATATATCCATATTACTTAACATCGAAAAAGANCATATGGATAGGTATCATCATGATTTTGATGATTANATAAAAACAAAAATGAAGATTCAAATGAATCAAGATTCAGATGACTCATTCATTTATTTTTCACATGACAAACAAATTACAAATAATTTAAAAACTGTTTCAGCTATTAAATATCCATTTGGAGACTGCTGNTTGACTGAGNATCAATATGGAGGATATATAATAAAAGACACAATAACAATTAACACAATTAAAAATAATTTTACTATGACAATACATAATTTAGCTTTACAAGGAACACATAATTTATATAATTCTATGGCTGCAAGTATAGCAGCTAGTACTATGGGTATAAAGAACGAGATTATCAAACAATCTTTATCTGATTTTAAAGGAATTGAGCATCGATTAGAATTTGTTGGAAAAGTAGCAGGAGTAANTTTTATTAATGATTCAAAAGCAACAAATTGTAATTCTGTTTATTATGCTNTAGAAAGCACCAATAATCCGATNATATGGATTTGTGGAGGCATAGATAAAGGTAATGATTATTCAATATTAACNGAANTGGTAGAGAAAAANGTTAAGNCAATAATATTTTTAGGAAAAAATAGNAATAAAATAATATCTCAATTTAATAATTCNGTTGAAACTATAATAGAANCAGCGAATATGGAAAATGCAGTANAATCAGCGTTTAGATTAGCAGATGCTGGTGATACTGTTTTATTGTCTCCAGCTTGTTCNAGCTTTGACTTGTTTAAAAATTATGAAGATAGAGGGAGGTCATTTAAAAATTGTGTATTGTCAATTTAGNTNATTTATATTATGGTGAAAATTTTTGGAGATAAAATTATTTGGTCAGTATCAATTTTACTTTTTTTGATATCAGTTTTATTAGTATATAGTTCAGGGGGATATGATTCTCTGAGTATACATNTTACTCATTTAGTAATGGGCTTAGGATTAATCTTTATTTTTTCTCGATTNAACTATAAGTATTTTACTAATTTGTCATTTATATTNCTTTNCATATCAGTCGCTCTATTATTATGGTTAATTATTAATCCATCATCATATCGTGGAGATATTTTAGCAGGCCGTTGGATTAAATTAGGTTTTATATCGTTTCAGCCATCCGAATTAGCTAAGTATAGTTTAGTTCTTTTTATATGTAGAAATTTATTTATGTATAAAGAATCTTTATTTTTATTTAGGTCATTTTTTTTATACATCATCTTGCCCAGCCTTATTGTTTGTTCATTAATTATACAATCCAATTTATCAACTGTAATTTTGATAGTTGGGNTAGTATTTTTTATAGTATTTATATCAGGATACCCTTTTNTATTATTTTGNAAACATCTTATTTTTCCTTCATGTATAGGNTTTGGGNTATTTTTAACAATATTGTGTTTNCCCCCAATTCAAATTNTTGATCAATTATTACCNAGACTTACTACTTGGAAAAATCGAATTTGTGCAAAGGAAATTNAAACAATTCCATTCACTTGGATTGATCATTCTCAATATGACCCAAATCAAAANCATAATAATAACTATCAAATTAATAATGCATTAGCAGCAATTCATAGTGGTGGGCTTTTTGGNAAAGGTGCTGGTAAAAGTTATTATAAAAGATTACTGCCTGATTCTAAATCAGATTTTATTTTCGCTATNTTGATTGAAGAATATGGNTTAATAGGGGGTGTGGNAGTNCTATTGTTATATTTATTATTCTATCAAAGAATTATAGTTTTAAGCATTAAGTCNCAAGAGGATTTTCCNAGATTATTATTGTTGGGTCTTGGAAGCATTGTAATGTTTCAAGCTTTACTACATATGGGTGTTTCGGTAAATTTAATTCCTGTAACAGGACAAACTTTACCATTAATTAGTAAAGGTGGGTCTTCTGTTTGGGTCACNTCTTTAGCTTTTGGTATNATTATTAATATTAGTCATCAAATTAATAATCAAATAAATACTAATAATGCGTAGAAATAAAATTATCATCAGTTGTGGAGGTACAGGAGGTCATATTTTTCCCGCTATTGAAATTGCTAAATCNTTAAAAACACTAAATCCAAATATAGATTTATTGTTTGTCGGTGCAATAAATAAAATGGAGATGGTAAAAGTTCCAAAGGCAGGTTTNCCTATAATTGGTATATGGATTCAGGGATTATATAGGCAATCTNTTTTCAAAAATTTACTATTCCCAGTAAAATTATTTATTAGTTTNATNCACTCCTTTTTAATATTACTTTACTATAGACCTTGTGCAGTAATAGGTACTGGNGGATTTGCAACAGGNCCAATCTTATTTGCCGCTTCAGCAATGAACTATAAAACNTATATTCAAGAACAGAACTGTTTTCCTGGANTAACCAATAAGTTATTAGGCAAACGGGCACATAAGATTTTNGTNGCTCATAATGATATGNATNTGTTTTTNCCAATTAAGAAAATTATAAATTTTGGAAATCCTGTTCGGAAGAATTTAAAAATNAAAAATGATATAAAGACGATTAATGNAGCCAGGTCATTTTTCGGACTTTCACATAATAAATTCACAATATTAGTTATAGGTGGTAGTTTAGGTGCTGANCCAATCAATAAAGGTGTCTATAGTAATTTAAACTCATTAATACAGAATGATTGTCAATTGATTTGGCAAACGGGAGGGTTAGAATATGAATATTATAAAAATNTAAATTCNAATAATTGTTCAGTGCAAAATTTTATAGAAAGAATGGATTTAGCATATTCTGCTGCTGATATTGTTNTATCTAGAGCNGGAGCAATTGCGATAGCAGAAATAAGTTTTCTAGCAAAGCCTAGCATATTAATACCATCACCCCANGTGACCGATGATCACCAAAATAAAAATGCTTATTATTTAAAAAAGAATAATGCTACTNTATTAATTGATGAGTCTGATTTNATTAATANATCNTTATTTAATATTGTNNAAGACTTTAAGGATGAACAATATAGACAACAAATTGGTGATAATGCATGNAAATTATTTAACTATAATGCTGCTGATAATATTGCNAACACNGTCATTAATGANATAAAAAACAAGCATGTTAAATAAGATNAAAAATATTTATTTTTTAGGNATTGGAGGTATTGGTATGAGTGCATTAGCACATTGGACTCATTTGCAAAAAATAAATACACAAGGGTGGGATGATAATATAGATTCACCAATTATAAATCAGCTCATTCAATCAGGGATTATTATTCACAACACCGAACAAGAGGAACAGTTTTTCAGTGACATCAAAGATTTTAAGAATGAGAATTCAATTATTATATACACTCCTGCAATATCAACTCATCATTTGATTTTCCAGTACTTTAAAACTAANAAATATNAGATNTATAAACGTGCTGATTTGCTGGAATTTATTTCAAAAAGCTATAAAGTTATTGCAATAGCTGGNACTCATGGTAAAACAACTATTAGTATTATGTTATCGCATATTTTAATATCCTCAGGTATTAATTGTAATGCTTTTTTTGGAGGTGTTTCTAATAATTATAATACTAATTTTTTAATTGGTGACTCAGATATTATGGTTGTTGAAGCTGATGAGTATGATCAATCGTTTTTAAAANTATCACCAATGATTTCACTTATATCTTCTTTAGACAAAGACCATGGAGATNTTTATAGTCATTATGAAACTATGATAAAAGCCTATCAAAAGTTTATAAAAAANACAAAAGATATTATTATAAGTCATGATTCTTTAAACATTAANTCNGATTTCACATATTCTATGAAGATGTTTGCAGATTTTTATATTAGCAATCCACATGTCGTAGATAATAGTATTAGTTTTGTGATNCACTTTCCAGANAATTCTAAAATTCAAACAAACTTATTATCCGGATCTAATCANAATATTGAAAATGCAGTTGCAGCTGCATCCTTAGCATTTTTATTAGGAGTTCANCCAGNNAATATTGGACAAGCATTAGCGTCATTTAAAGGNGTTAAAAGAAGATTCGAGTACCATGTNAATCAATCAAATTTCATCATGATAGATGATTATGCTCATCATCCACAAGAATTAAGAGCATTAATTAATAGTCTTAGGTTNCTATATGATAAACAAGAANTATTTTTAATTTTNCAACCTCATTTGTTTTCTAGAACTCAAGAATTTGAAGATGATTTTTCAGAGGTGTTATCTTTAGTTGACAAATTAGTATTATTTAATATCTACCCTGCTAGAGAAAAGCCAATACCTGGTGTAACATCAAGAAATTTACTAAAAAAAGTTAATATGAAANACAAATGGTATTTTGATANTGATAATATGGATTCTATTAAAAATTCTGGTTTANATGATGTTTTATTAAGTGAAAAGCCACGTTTGTTGATTACTGCAGGTGCGGGTGATATATATAAATTAATTCCTCAAATTAAATCAATTTTAATGTGAAACGAGTTGATTNAATATTAAAATGGACATATTTTTTGTCATTATTNCTGATTCTATCAATATTGATATATATCATTCCNAATAATTATTATGTGGAGAATAAAGTTGATGTTACATATATTGGATNTTATAATAAATNTATGACTGCNGAACAGGATATTAAGAATTTAGCGNTAGAGTTTATTAATANTAGAGATTCTCTGAATAAAGATATAAACACNCANTTGTTAGAAGATTTAATTNNAGNAGATCAATATGTCAAGAAAGCTGAAGTATATTTAGATNTAACCGGGACTATAAATATATATGTATATTTTCGAGAGCCGTTTGTTCGGTTGTTAAGGGATAATAAAATATACCACTTTGACTTTGAAAAAGTATTATTGCCTTCATTGTCAAATGTTGACAAGGATTTGTTGATTATTAGTGGATTTTTAGATGAAAGGAATTTAGATGACATGTTNTTTTTATCTANTATTATTTATAGTCACAAATTTTTAAACTGGTTTATAGGTGGGGTGCATTATGATAAAAACACAGGCTATAGTTTATCAAGTAAAATATATGATTTNGAAATTAGGCTTGGAAATGACCCTGTATTAGATGAANTAAAAATANATATGGTAAAAGTNTTTTACACATTTTTATTGAAAGAATTAAATCGCAACTATTGTAATTCAATAGATATACAGTATGATAAACAAATAATATGTATTAATTANAATGGAAACAGAAAAAATAGTATTTGGTTTAGATATTGGAACAACTAAGATTGTTTGTTTAGCAGGAAAATTAAATGCTTATGGTAAGCTTGAAGTTGTTGGTGTTGGTAAGTCAGAATCTTTAGGAGTAAAAAGAGGTATTGTCAATAATATTATGCAAACGGTNAAGTCTATTAATCATGCAATTNCTATTGTAGAAAATGAGTTCTCTATTAAAGTAGATTCAGTTTGTACAGGTATTGCAGGNCAACATATAAGAAGCTTACAGCATTCAGATTACATTACTAGAAATAATCCNGAGAAGTATATTGATGCAAGTGANATCCATAAACTACATGATAATGTGAAAAANTTAATTCTTTTACCAGGTGAAGAAATTATACATGTTTTAGCACAAGACTATAAAATTGATGGTCAGTCTGACATCAGTCAACCAGAAGGGATGCATGGGAGTAGATTAGAAGCAAATTTTCATATTGTAGCAGGTCAAACGGCAGCAATCAAAAATATCACTAAATGTGTTGTTGAATCAGGACTCCAGGTGAGTGCATTGAATCTTGAACCACTTGCTTCAGCTGATGCAGTTTTAAGTTCTGAAGAAAAAGAGGCAGGTGTAGTATTGGTAGATATTGGAGGGGGGACAACAGATGTGGCTATTTTTAAAAATGGTATAATCAAACATACTGCTGTTATTCCTTTTGGGGGGAATGTTATTACTGAAGACATTAAAGAAGGTTGTTCTATAATACATAAGGATGCAGAATTATTAAAAATTAAGTTTGGGTCGGCTTTGCCTAGTGAAAACAAAGATAGTGAGATTGTTTCTATACCCGGTCTTAGGGGACATGATCCAAAAGAAATCTCATTGAAAAATTTATCAAAAATCATAAAAGCACGTGTTGAAGAAATTATCGATCAAGTGTATAGACAAATTACTGCTTATGGTTTTCAAGAAGGTAAGAATAAATTAATAGCAGGGATTGTTTTGACAGGTGGAGGTTCTCAATTGAGACATATTAAACAATTGACAGAATACATTACAGGTATGTCAACACGAATTGGATATTCAAATGAACATTTAGCACAAGGCACATCAGAAGAAATATCCAATCCATCTTATGCTACATCTGTGGGCTTAGTTTTAAGGGGTTTAAAATTAAATAATCTAGAAGATATTAAGGAAGCAGAATTGAATATAGATGATAATAATGATAATTCTTTTTTTGAAACATGGTCTAGTAGATTTTTACAGTATTTATCGAATGACTCAATTTAATATCATAAATAATTATATAATATGACAAATGATAAAAATAGTTTTGCTAATGAATCCGAAGATTTATTCTCTCGTTTAGATAGTGGTGACTCTTCTTTTAATTCAAATGATGAACATAAGTCTCTTAATTTTGATGTTTCTGATAAATCAGTTATAGAAGAGGACTCTATAGATTTTGGATCTTCAGATGAGTCGGCTTTAGTTGATTCAGTTATGGAAGAGGACTCTATAGATTTTGGATCTTCAGATGAGTCGGTTTTAGTTGATTCAGTTATGGAAGAGGACTCTATAGATTTTGGATCTTCAGATGAGTCGGTTTTAGTTGATTCAGTTATGGAAGAGGACTCTATAGATTCTGGATCTTCAGATGAGTCGGCTTTAGTTGATTCAGTTATGGACGAAGATTCTATGAAATTTGATTTACCTAAAAATCAGTCATCTGTTATTAAAGTAATTGGAGTAGGAGGAGGAGGAGGAAATGCAGTTAATCATATGATTAATCAAGGTATTAGAGGTGTAGATTTTATTATTTGTAATACTGATTCTCAAGCTTTAGATCAAAGTAATGTTTCTACAAAAATCCAATTAGGAATATCGTTAACGGAGGGATTAGGAGCTGGAGAAAACCCAATTGTTGGGGAGCAAGCAGCTATTGAAAGTGAAAGTGAAATTCGAGAAATTTTACAAAAGAATACAAAAATGGTTTTTGTTACTGCAGGAATGGGCGGTGGTACAGGTACAGGAGCAGCACCTGTGATAGCAAAAATATGTAAAGAATTAAATATCCTAACCATAGGAATTGTAACAGTTCCATTTAGTTTTGAAGGACCAAAAAGACTAAAGCAGGCACAGGATGGAACTTCAAAAATGAGAGAATATGTGGACTCTTTAATAGTAATCAATAATGATAAACTAGTTGAAGTATATGGTGATTTAGAATTAACTTCAGGCTTTGCAAAAGCAGATGAGATATTAATGGTAGCTGCTAGAAGTATATCTGAGGTAATTACACAGAATTGCACACTCAATATTGACTTAAATGATGCTAAGACAGTTTTAAAAGACAGTGGAACAGCTATTATGGGATCGGGTAAAGCAAGTGGAGAAAATAGGGCTGAAGAAGTTGTAGAGAAAGCTTTAGACTCACCTTTATTGAACGATAATCATATTAGGGGTGCAAAAAAAATATTATTATTGATTTTATCTGGTAAAAATGAAATTACAATCAAGGAAATCAATGAAATTAATTATCATTTACAAAGAGAGGCAGGAGGTGATTCAAATATTATTTTAGGTGTAGGCAAAGACTTAAGTTTAGATGAAGATATAAGTATTACTATTATTGCTACAGGTGTCTTGGGTAGAGATGTTAATCCAACTACAGGTTGTGAAGAACGAAAAGTACATCTTTTACAATCAGCAGAAGATTCAGAAGATTCAGAAGATTCAGAAGATTCAGAAGATTCAGTTTCAAATCTTTCAGAAGAACGTGTAAATATCAATACATTGGAATTTACAAATGACAATTTATTAGAATGCACACTAGAAAAAAAAATAAATGAAAAAAATAGTATCCTTGATAAGGATATAACTAATGATAATCTTCATGATGTAAGTGATGTTAATATTAAAAGAGCCGAAGAACGAAAAAAAAGATTACAAAAATTCCATAATTTAAACTTTAATAATCAAGTTGTTTTACAAGAATTGGAAGATGAGCCAGCATATAAACGACAGGGATTAGAGTTAGATGATATTGAACATTCTTCTGAAGAGCCAGTTTCTCGTGTGACACTAGCATCAAAAGAAAACAGTGTTGAGATAAAAAATAATAATTCATTTTTACATGATAATGTTGATTAATATGAGTTTAGAAAAAAAAATAATGAATGATATTAAAGATGCAATGTTAGCTAAAGATAGTCTTAGGTTAAATGTTTGTCGTGCTATTAAATCAGAAATATTAATTGTAAAAACTCAAAAAGAATCGGAAGAATTAAGCAATGATAAGGAATTAGAAATTTTGCAAAAACTATTAAAACAACGAAAAGAGTCCGAAAGAATATATAAAAATCAAGATAGATTAGATTTAGCCAATGATGAGAAAAGTCAAGCAAATATTATTGCAGAGTATTTACCGAAACCTTATACGAAGGATGAGTTGATCAAGCTTGTAGATAGATTAATTAATGAATTGGGAATTAGTTCAAAAAAAGAAATGGGTAAGTTAATAGCAGTAGTTATGCGAGAGTCAAAAGGTAGGGCAGATGGAAAGACAATATCAGATTGTGTAAAAGAGCGACTGATTTAACTAAATATTAAAAAACCCCTAGGCAATAGGGGTTTTTTAATAAATAAATTCCAAATTCTATAACTACATCATGCCTGGCATGCCTCCTCCCATTCCTGGTGCACCCATAGGTGGAGCAGGATTTTCTTCTTTAATATCGGCCAATACACACTCTGTAGTTAACAGCATTCCAGCAACAGAAGCTGCATTTTCAAGTGCAATTCTTGTTACTTTTGTAGGGTCAATGATACCTGCCTTTAACATATTTTCATATGTGTCGGTTTTTGCGTTATACCCAAAATCTCCTTTTTTAGCACAAATTTTTGAAATAACTACTGATCCTTCACCACCAGAATTTGAAACTATTTGTCTTAGCGGTTCTTCAATCGCTCTTGATATAATTTGGATTCCTGTGTTTTCATCATCATTATCTCCATTTAATTTCTTAAGCTTTTCACCTGATCTAATTAAGGCAACACCTCCACCAGGAATAATGCCCTCTTCAATTGCTGCTTTTGTAGCTGCAAGAGCATCATCTACTCTATCCTTTTTTTCTTTCATTTCCATTTCACTAGGTGCACCTACATATAATACTGCAACTCCACCAGCAAGTTTTGCTAATCTTTCTTGTAGTTTCTCTTTGTCATAATCAGAAGTAGTTGATTCAATTTGTGCTTTTATTTGTCTGATTCTAAGGTCAATACTCTTCTTTTTTCCTGATCCATTAATAATAGTAGTATTGTCTTTATCAACTATAACTTTCTCACATTGCCCCAACATATCGATTGTTGTTGCTTCCAATTTATGGCCTTTTTCTTCCGAAACAACAACTCCACCAGTTAATACTGCAATATCTTCTAACATCTCTTTTCTTCTATCACCAAAACCAGGAGCTTTTACCGCNCCTACTTTTAAACTTCCTCTTATCTTGTTAACTACAAGTGTNGCTAAAGCTTCACCGTCAACATCTTCAGCAATAATTAAGAGTGGTTTGCCAGTTTGGGACGTTTGTTCTAATAAAGGAAGTANGTCTTTCATGTTGGAAATCTTCTTNTCAAAAATTAGCAATAATGGATTATCNAATTCTGCTTCCATNTTATCAGTATTTGTNACAAAATAAGGTGATAAGTATCCTCTATCNAATTGCATTCCTTCTACTACTTCTACNGATGTNTCAGTTCCTTTTGCTTCTTCAACCGTAATAACACCTTCTTGTGTTACTTTAGCCATTGCTTCAGCAATTAATTTNCCNACTTCNTTNTCATTATTAGATGAAATTGTNGCAACTTGTTCAATTTTTTGATTATCNTGNCCNACNGANNCAGATTGTTTTTTNAAATCTGCTACAATTGTTTTAACTGCCTTGTCAATTCCACGTTTTAAGTCCATTGGATTTGCTCCGGCAGTTACATTTTTGAGTCCNGTAGANACAATTGATTGAGCTAACACNGTTGCNGTNGTAGTACCATCTCCNGCTTCATCGGCTGTTTTAGANGCTACTTCTTTTACCATTTGTGCACCCATATTTTCAATNGTGTTTTCTAGTTCAATTTCTTTTGCAACGGAGACACCATCNTTAGTTATTGAGGGNCCACCAAACTTCTTATCGATNACCACATTTCTTCCTTTAGGTCCAAGTGTAACTTTGACTGCATTNGATAATGCATCTACTCCCTTTTTTAAAGCATCTCGTGCTTCAATGTTAAATTTTATTTCTTTTGCCATTTCTGTAAAATTTTTTNTAAAATAATTAATTAAGTNTTTAAATAATTGCTAGTATGTCAGNTTCTCTCATGATTAAATAATCAGACTGTTCATGNTTTAGTTCTGTNCCAGAGTATTTNCCATAAAGGATNTTATCCCCAACTTTTAATGTTATTGGATTATCTTTGGTNCCAGGCCCAANAGCAACTACTTTTCCTTTTTGAGGTTTTTCTTGAGCGGTATCTGGAATTATAATACCACTTGCAGTTTTAGTTTCAGCAGCAGCAGGTTCTATTAAGACTCTGTCNGCTAATGGTCGAATTTTCATATTTATTTTTTTTATAGATTAAACATTATCAAAGTNAGCATAAATCNTGCCAAAGACATATTTTTAGTATAAACTGTCATTCTGTCACAGANAGTAATTTNGTTTATNATGATTGNTAATTATTATTGTCACTATTATCTAACTCATCTTCAATATTGATATCAAATATTCCATCACTTTCTTNNANATCANTATCTCGGANGGTATCAATAATNGTTTCTTGTGCACTATTTCTAGGAATCGCAAAGTTNGATAAAAGAGCTAAGGANACAAGCGTGATNGCCAGAACCCATGTGGTTTTCTCTAAGAAATCNGATGTTTTTCTTGCACCCATAATTTGATTNCCACCTCCAAATGCAGAAGATAAACCTCCTCCTTTTGGATTTTGAACCATAATTATTAGNATTAATAATACACAAGTAATGATNATTAACACTGCAAAGAGACTATACATAACAACTATTTTATTTTACTTTTTATAATTTTTATTTGGTTTGCAAAGAAACCACTTTTTTTTGGATATTTCAAACATAAAATTTTATATGCTTGAATAGCTCGTTCATAGTGTCCTTGATCAATATATATTTTGGCTAATGTTTCTGTTGTTAAATCGTCATTGTCTTCAATGCTTTTNTTTATATTTTTTTTNATAATATTATNNTNTACATTTTTTTCAGNTAAANNAACAGGTTCNCGTAACCAATCTTCAAATAAATGAGATTGTATCCTTTTTTCNATGACNTGCAATTTTTGTTTAGGATATATAAAATAAAATAAATTCTCTCTATTTGAAGCATATATAGATGTGATTGATAANATTTTAGTAAAATTAATNTCATCNGATAAATAAGCTTTTAATAATAATAATCTATANATGCTTTCACAGTATGGAAATNCTATTTGTAATTTCCTAATATCATCAATGTTAGATGTTTNNATATTTTTTTTAGGAGATTTAATTAAATTGTTAAATTCAGNNTTTTTCATAATTTACCAATTTAAAAATGCAGCATTGAAGATATTGTCAATTAAAGCATCTATTATCATAGTATTTAATTCAAGTTCTTCTTCATAAAAATTTTGGGTACTATCAAAATCGGTATAATCAGTAAATATTTGGTTAAAATTTTTGGAATTATCCANGTTGTTTACNTAGGTGATTTCAACACTAATTGTNAATCGATTTTTTGCTGCTGTCTCATTGTTTTGAATTGCTATTGGATTAATTTTNTATTCTTTAATTTTNCCTGAAAAACTAATATCAGGATTTGTTTCTTCCCAAATTAATCCNGATTCATTGAGANATTTTGTTTTAAGTTTTTCAGTTAAATTGTCACTTAAGTTTGGTTCAATTAAAGTTGCAGTATTATCAATGTATTGGATATAAATTGTTTTTATTTCAGAGGGAATAGATATGCCGGAAAAAGAATATATACCACATCCATAATTGGCGGTTANTAAAACAATTAAATAAAAATACTTTAACACTGGATAACTATANGTCATATTGTTTTATTTTTCTATAAAGAGTTCTNTCTGATATTCCTAATTCTTTAGCAGCAATTTTTCTTTTTCCNTGATTTTTCTCTAGTGCTTTTTGAATCATTTCACANTCATTGTCTTGTAGAGATAAATTTTCTTGTATTGAAGCTTCTTCAATAATAGTTGATTTTTGGTCACTTAATTTTTCTATTTGTAATGAATTNTCCTCATTATAAATTCTACGTATTTGTTCCGCATTATTTANTTTGATTTGATCANTNTTATTGTTGTCTTGTATTAAGTCAAGGGTTATTTTTTTTAGATCATTTAAGTCATTTTTTAAATCAAACAAAATTTTATATAGAATTTCTCTTTCNGAAAAACTTGCATTTTCTTGATCATTGGTTCTGATTAATGCTGATTCGAGTTTTTGATTTGAAAGTAAATAATCACTTACATCGGANTCTTCCAGTNTTCGTTTTTCTTCTATAANAGATAGTTTCTCNGTGAAGTTTTTTAATTCCCGAANATTCCCTGGCCANNTATGTTTTTCAAGTAATTCNACGGCTTTTTCTGTTAACCTTACAGTGGGAATATTATGTTTNTCNGCAAAGTCAGCTGCAAATTTCCTAAACATTAAATGAATATCTTCTTTTCTTGATTTTAGAGGAGGCATTNCAATTTCAATTGTGTTGATTCTATAAAATAAGTCTTCTCTGAATTTATTTTTTTTNACAGCTTCTAAAAGGTTNATGTTAGTNGCNGCAACTAATCGNACATTAGTTTTTTCTACCTTTGATGAACCGACTTTTATGAATTCTCCATTTTCAAGTACTCTAAGGAGTCGAACTTGTGTTGGTAACGGTAAATCTCCNATTTCATCTAAAAAAATGGTNCCATTATTNGCAACTTCAAAATATCCTTTTCGNCTATTAATAGCTCCAGTAAAAGCACCTTTTTCATGNCCAAATAANTCACTGTCAATNGTTCCTTCGGGNATGGCNCCNCAATTTACGGCTATAAATTGACCATGTTTGCGCAAAGAATTTTCGTGAATGATTTTTGGAATCACATCTTTCCCAGTTCCACTTTCGCCTGTGACTAAAATTGAAATATCGGTATTCGCTACTCTGAGAGCTTTGGTGAGAGAACGAATAAATAATTTTGAATTTCCAACTAAGTCAAAACGTTGTTTTAATTTGATGATATCATTCTTCATAGTATGAATTTAAATTATTTCGCCAATTAATGTAGCAGAAGTACACTCATTGATTCTAACATTCACAAAGTCACCAATATTTTTCCCATTTTTTTTAAACACAACNACTGTATTTTGCGAATTTCTTCCAAAAAAATCATCATTTGATTTTTTAGAGGGACCTTCAATTAAGACTTGATATTTTTTACTTACACAATTCTGATTCCTAAATAATGAGTGTTGTTGTTGGATGTCGATTATTTCTTGTAATCTTCTTTTCTTGACTTTTGTTNGAATGTTGTCTTTTAATTTTCTTTGAGCAAAGGTGTTAGGTCTTTCAGAATAGTAAAACATATAACTAAAATTATATTTTACAGTTTCCATTAAACTTAATGTTAAATGATGGTCTTCTTCGGTTTCATTACAAAAACCTGTAATAAAATCAGATGACAATCCACATTCTGGAATGTATTGATTAATTGCTTTAATTCTATCTAAATACCATTCTCGCGTATGTCCTCGATTCATTAATTCTAAGATTTTTGAGCTTCCTGATTGAACCGGCAGATGTATATAATTGCAAATATTTTGATGCTTCGCAATAGTAGTTAGAACACTATTTTTCATGTCTTGAGGATTTGATGTTGAAAATCTTATTCTGATATTTGGATTTTTTGTAGCAATTACATCCAATAGTTCAGAAAAATCAATAGATCTTTCGATTTCGTCTTTTGGTAATTTGAGAAAGTCTTTTTTTGGTCCACCTCCAAACCATAAATAAGAGTCGACGTTTTGACCTAGCAATGTTACTTCTTTATAGCCTAAATTATTTAATTGCTTGATTTCACTTAAGATGCTCTCAGGATTTCGACTGCGTTCTCTACCACGCGTAAATGGCACAACACAAAAACTACACATATTATCACACCCTCGCATAATAGACACAAAAGCAGTTACACCATTGCTGTTTAATCTTACGGGATTTATATCTGCATATGTTTCTTCTTTTGACAATATAACATTTACAGCCTTTCGGCCTTCATGTGTTTCTTTTAGTAATTTTGGAATATCTCTATATGCATCTGGTCCAATGACTAAATCNACTAACTTTTCTTCTTCTAAAAACTTTTCTTTTAGTCTTTCAGCCATGCATCCCAGTATACCGATTACTAATTCTGAATTTATTTGTTTATTTTTTTTAAATTCGGTAATCCTTTTTCTAACAGTTTGTTCAGCTTTTTCTCTAATTGAACAGGTGTTAATTAAAATTAAATTTGCTTCATGTGGGTTTGGAGTTGTTATATAGCCTTCTTCTTTTAATATTGAGGCTACAATTTCACTGTCTGAAAAATTCATTGCACATCCATAGCTTTGTATGTACAGCTTTTTTTGAGGACTGTTGGTATTATATGAGGATATTTCCTTGTTTATTGTTTTTATTAGCATATGTCACATATTCAATAATTTACAAATCTAAAAAAAAAAGAAAATATGACAAAATGNCACATTTAAAAAAGCAATATAATTATATCATTATGTTAATAATTTCATGTAATGAGCGTATGTGTATTATAAAAAATTTATTTTTGCATCAGTTTTCCAAAATTTAGTTAAATGAATAATTTAGTTATTGTTGAGTCTCCTGCTAAGGCAAGCACAATTGAAAAAATTCTTGGTAAAGATTTCAAAGTTGTGTCTAGTTATGGACATGTGAGAGATCTTGAAAAAAAAAATATGGGGATAGATCTAAATGGGTCTTTCACACCAAAATATCAAATTTCATCGGACAAAAAAAAAGTAATCCAAAACTTAACTAAAGAGACAAAAAAAAGCGAGGTAGTATGGTTAGCTACTGATGAAGATCGGGAAGGGGAGGCTATTGCTTGGCATTTATATGAGGTGCTGAATTTGAAAAAAAAACATGTTAATAGGATAGTTTTTCATGAAATAACATCTAATGCGATTAAAACAGCCATAGCTAATCCTCGAGATATAGATATTAATTTAGTAAATGCTCAACAGGCAAGGCGTATTTTAGATAGAATTGTAGGATTTAAATTATCACCTATTTTATGGAAAAAAGTTAAACCCGGGTTATCAGCTGGTAGAGTCCAATCCGTAGCTGTTCGATTAATTGTAGAAAAAGAAAAAAACATAATTAATTTTCAAGCAATCAAATCATTTCAAATTTCTGCTAATTTTTTAACATCGACCTCGGAAGTTTTAAGTGCAACAATATCAACNGATTTGGAATCAAAAGAATCAACACTAAATTTACTGAATTCATTAATTAATGCTACTTTTAAGATACAGTCCATAGAGACAAAACCTTCTCGAAGCACTCCAAGTGCTCCATTTACCACATCTAGTTTGCAGCAGGTAGCTTCTAGTAGATTAGGATTTTCTGTAAGTCGCACAATGAGTGTNGCACAAAAGTTATATGAGTCAGGACATATCACCTATATGAGAACGGATTCCACCAATTTATCAAAAGAATCGATTAACTCGATGGAAAAATATATTATTAAAAATTTTGGAAACAATTATTTCAAACAAAGAGNATATTCCACTAAAGCTAAGGTTGCGCAAGAAGCACATGAAGCAATTAGGCCTACAAATATTAATNATGTGAATTGTGGACAGGATGCGTCTCAAAAAAAACTATATCAATTGATATGGGAGAGAGCAATTTGTTCTCAAATGAGTGATGCAGTGATTGATAAAACAATAATTAGCATTACTGCATCTAATATAGAATCATCAACTTTTCAATCTAGGGGNCAGTTGTTAAAGTTTGATGGATACTTAAAGGTTCAAAAAAACTTAAACTCTTCTAGCGGTAAAGAGAAATTGTTACCAACAGTTAGTGAAGGAGAGAAGCTTACTGCTAGTATGATTGTTGGTAAAGAAAAGTTTTCAAAACCACCCGCTAGATTTACCGAAGCTTCTTTAGTGAAGAAGTTAGAGGAATTAGGCATANGTAGACCATCTACATATGCTCCAACTATTTCAACAATCCAGAAAAGAGCATATGTAATAAAAGAAAACATAGAAGGTTTTGAAAAAGAGTATTTGCATATTACTCTTGAGGATAATATTATTAAAGAAAGCATTGTTAAAGAAATTACAGGATCTGAGAAGAATAAGCTTATTCCAACAGAAATCGGTAAGTTAACTAATGATTTTTTAGTTGAGCATTTTCAGTCTATTTTAGAATATAGCTTCACAGCNACAGTAGAAGATGAATTTGATAATGTGGCCAGAGGAAACAAGGGATGGAAAGATATGATTAAAACTTTTTATAATGATTTTGAACCTACTGTATTAAAAGTTGATAAACACAGTGCAAAAGTTACAGGATTAAGATCGTTAGGTATTGATCCTGTCACTCAAAAAACTGTTTATGTTAGATTAGGCAAATTTGGTCCAATAGTGCAGCTTGGAGAATTAGAAGAAGGCCAAGCCAAGCCAAAGTACGCTAGTCTTCGAAAAGGTCACACTATTGACTCGATAGACTTGGATACAGCTATCCAGTTATTTAATTTACCAAGAAACGTGGGTCAATTTGAAGGAAAAGAAGTAATTGTTTCAGAGGGAAGGTATGGTCCATATGTTAAGTATGATAATGCATTTGTTTCTCTAGGAGAACAAGATCCATTTTCGGTTGATTTAGATACGTGCATCAATATTATTAAACTTAAGCGCAAATTTGACAAACAAAAGATTATCAATTCTTTTAATTATGAAAATTCAATTATTGAAGTGTGTAATGGAAAGTATGGCCCTTATGTAAGATTTGAAAAAAAGAATTATAAAATTCCAAAAGATTTAGACCCAAAACAAATTACTAAGCAAGATTGTCTAANGTTAATCGAAAAAATAGCAAATAAATAACAAAACAATTTCATATATTGTCTTCATGTTTGCTAATTACTTTGAGCCTGTTTCTAAAGAAATTTTAGATTTTAAGTCTAAACTCAATCAGAATTCACTAGGTTTTCATATTAGCTGTTATGATGGTAATACTTTTCCTGATATTGAAACTACGGATATTGCTTTAATTATTGTTCCAGAAAATCGAGGTTCACGAATTAAATTAACGCCCAATACTTACATGAATTTTAGAAAAGCATTCTACAATTTATTTCAAGGAAATTGGAAGTTTAGAATTACAGATTTTGGTGATTTGAAGCCAGGNTTAGATTTANAAGANACATATTTTGCACTTAATGACATTATTTCATCATTATTAAGTCAGAGTGTNTTTCCTGTTATTTTAGGAGGTACGCAGGATTTAGTNTATCCATTATATCAGTCTTATGAATCATTTACTAAGGGNGTGAATTTNTTGTCAGTTGATTCACGATTTGATTTGATTAATGAAGATGCNTTAAATATAAATAACAGAAACTACTTAGGATATATTATCAAAAAAGAACCTAATCATCTTTCAGGATTTACTAATCTTGGATATCAAAGTTATTTATGTCAAAGTGACGAATCACATTTATTAGATAAGATGTTGTTTGAAACGTCTCGTTTAGGGGATTTAAGGGAAAATATTAAGAGTTCAGAGCCTTATTTGCGCAATGCAGATATAGTTGCTATTGATTTGTCTTCGATTAAGCAATCTGATGCTCCAGGAACCACATCGCCCTCTCCAAATGGTATTGAATCTCATCATGCTTGTGTGATGTCTCGATATGCTGGTATGAGTGATAGAGTGAGTTCGTTCGGTGTTTTTGAATTTAGTGAAGTGTATGATATTAGAGAACAAACGGTTAATCTGATAAGCCAAATTATTTGGTATTTTTTAGAAGGTTTTAGTTTGCGTGTCAATGATTCTCCAAGCATTAATAATATTAATGTAAAATATCAAAAATATATTATACCTATTAAAGATTCAGAGTTGCAGTTTATTTTTTACAAGAGTAAAGATACTGGTAGGTGGTGGTTTTCTTCTTCTATGGAATTTCATGATGAGGCTAATTATAAAGAAAAAATCATAGCATGTTCTTATGAGGACTACTTACAGACCCTAGAAGGCGATATTCCAAAACGTATTTATAGGATTTTAAAAACAATAACTTGATAGAATTTAATAGAGATGTTACATCTATTTGATTTTATCTAATTAATTTGTTTAAAAAACAAAAAAAATCTATATATTTAAGCACTTAATTTTATGAAAGATATAATGTTTGAATCAAGCAACACATTTTTTAAGACTATGCTGACACTTTTTTTTATAGTTTCAGCTTCTTTGTTCGCTCAGCAAGACCCCCAGATTACACATAACATGTTTAATAAATTCATGTATAATCCTGGAGTAGCTGGTGCTTACCCTGAATTACATGCAACACTGTTACATAGAAATCAATGGGTTGGGATTGATGGTGCTCCGACAACGTCGAATTTAAATGCACATGCATATGTAGATGTGCTTCATGGAGGAGTTGGGTTAAATGTGCTTAATGATAGGGCAGCCAATTTGAGTATGAAAACAATATCTTTGTCATATAG
>PAVX01000043.1 GCA_002713285.1 Flavobacteriales bacterium | reverse complement strand
CTGGACAGTTAGCGCTTGCATAAGAATATGGAGCTCCTCCTTCTAAGAAGAATCCCATACCGCCTGTAAGAGCATCAGCTAAAGTCCAAGAAACCTCTGAGTCATAACAACTCCAAGAACTTGTACAAACAATTTCCATAGTTAAACAAGTAGCTAGACTTGAATTATCAACACAGAAAGAAGTAACTTCTTCTGCTCCATCTACTAAAGTATAAGTAAATCCTACACCTGCTGGATCAAATAATACTCCATCGAAGTAAACGTTTGCAACGTTTCCGTTCCAACCATCTCCCCAAGAGTCCATAGCTGTAAGAACAATCTCTGTTTGACCATCAGAACAGCCTAAACATGAATAATCACAATCTCATTCTTCACCATAGTTACATGCTGATTCATCATCACATGTAGCAACTTCACAGTTGATTTCAATTGTTTCAGCATCACCTGCTAGAGCAAATGCTGCTCCACCTGTAGCACCGTCAACTAATGACCATGANATTTCAGANTCNNANGNACCACCACCNACNNCAATNNNTAAACATCCTGCTAAACCTGTTTGGTCTACACANAATGATTGAACATCTGGATTAGNNNNANCAGNNGNCATTGTATAAGTAAAGCCTACTCCNGCTGGGTCAAATAATACACCATCGAAGTAAACACTAGCAACTGCTCCATTCCATCCGTCGCCATAAGCGTCGTTGAATGTAGCTACTATTTCCATGTATCCTGCTGCACATGATCCATCACAGTTTGTCCCTGCTGGAGCATATACACATGAAGAATCATCCATTTCAGCTGCAGCATTGAAGTTACATGCATTACCATCCATACATCCATAGACTACATATTCACAAGAACCATCTTCTTCTACAGCATCTGGATTATAGTTTGTTGCTGCTGGATCCATACAACCAACTATCGGGCAATCGCCACCTACTTGAACTGATGCAAAAGCACCATCTCCGTTTGTAGTAACATCATAAGTAGCATCTCCGATAGTAAGAACGTTTCCATTCCAGCCATCTCCATAAGCATCATACATATTAATTGTATAAACATCTGGTATATCATATACATCCACACATTCCGTAAATGGAGCACCTCCTGAAAGGGCAACAACACCATTACAACCTACAATTTCCCAAGAAACTTCTGATTGCCATGAACCACCGTCACAAGAAACTGGTACACCATCACATAAACAAGAGTAATCACAACTACCTTCTATATTAGCATCAGCAGAATAGTTACATGCTGTTTCGTCTGTACAACCTTGAACNATGCAAGAACAGTCATAACCATAGCCAATCATTTCATCTACAGTATATCCGTAAGACGTTACGTACATATAACAAGAACTTGTTGTATAGTCTACGCCTCCTGCTATAAATGGACATGAATAAGTACATGATCCATCTTCTACTGCAGCATCTGCATTATAGTTGTCTGCATTAGCATCCATACAACCAGGGGTACCACATGATCCAAAAGAGCCACTTGCGTTGCCCATAGAAACAAGTACGTTACCATCTGCATCAGAAACTGACCAAGAGTTTTCAGAAGACCAAGAATCTGTTGCTGCATATACAACATCTGTACACGCCGATAGATCTACTGAAAGTGTCCAAGAATTTTCAGATCCAGTATCTAGCGTATAGGTTGTACCATCAATTGTTACTGATCCTCCACCATCTCCATAAGAGTCGAATAAAGTTAATGTAACGTCTGAAGCAGCTACTTCGCCACCACCACAAATACAACACATCTCGCCAGAGACAAAGTCATCATCATCATAACCATTACACCAAGAAGGGAATGAGTTATAAGCTGCACAACCATCTCCATAAGAATCTGTCGCGCCGTTGTCAGTATCTACACAANCCTGTGCAGTTACAACATTGAAGCAACAAAAACTAAGAATCGTTGCTAAAGAAAGTAATAAATTTTTCATCGGTAAAAAATATTAGTTAATAAATAATTTAAGTTCATATAAAATAATAAGCATAGAATACCACTGCCCCATAATATGGACATAACAGAGGTAAAAAGACCAAAATTATGCGTAAAATGGGGGTCGAATTCTATTTATTCTTTGTACAATTTAGGACTATTTATTCGNAATTCCAAGAATAATTAACGATTATTTGTTAATAACTTGAGCCTTATTACAGAATTTTGATAAAAATGAAAATGATGTATAAAAGGTAGTTCAAATATGTTAATTTTAGCATAAATATGAAAAAAACATCATTAATAATATTAGATGGTTGGGGACATGGAAACAAAACTATATCAAATGCAATATTTAATGCTCACACGCCAACAATAGATAAATTATATAAAACCTCTCTTAATACTGAGCTGAGAACAGACGGAGAATGTGTTGGNTTACCAAAAGGGCAAATGGGAAACTCAGAAGTAGGACATCTTAATATCGGTGCTGGAAGAGTAGTCTTTCAAGATTTATTAAAGATTAATAACGATATTGAAAATGGGCAGTTTAATACCAACGAAACTCTTTTAGAAGCTATCAATACATGCAACAAAAAAGATAGAGCTCTTCATATAATGGGACTACTCTCTGATGGAGGGATTCATTCTCACAGCTCACACCTAAAAACACTATGTGATACAGCTCTTAAAAATAAAGTGAAACATATATTTGTTCATGCGTTTACAGATGGAAGAGACTCAGATCCAAAAGCAGGGAAAAAATATATTGCTGATTTTATAGACTATGCTAAAGACAAACAGATTTCAATAGCAACCATTATAGGAAGATATTACTCTATGGACAGAGATAAAAGATGGGACCGAACAACATTAGCATACAATATGCTAGTTCATGGGCAAGGGAACAAAACAATGAACCCAATAAAAGCAATANAAGATTCTTATAGTAATAATATTAGTGATGAATTTATATTGCCAATAGTTATAGTAGACAAAGATGACAACCCCATCACCAAACTCCAATCTGAAGATATATTAATATGCTTTAATTTTCGATCCGATAGATGTAGACAGATTGTTACAGCACTCACCCAAGTAGACATACCTCAGTACCAAACAAATAGTTTAGATATCGATATCTATACAATGACTAACTATGACGAAACATTTGAAGATGTTAGCGTATTATACCCTAAAAAAAATATTAAAAATACAATTGGTGAAATAATATCTAATGCTGGACTGACGCAACTAAGAATTGCTGAAACAGAAAAATACCCTCACGTTACCTTTTTCTTTTCAGGTGGAGAAGAAAAAGAGTTTAAAGGAGAATATCGAGTGATGGTACCATCACCAAAAGTCGCAACATATGACCTAAAGCCTGAAATGAGTGCACAGCAAGTAACAGAAAAATATATTCATGAAATAAAAACTAAACATCCTGATTTTATATGCTTAAACTACGCAAACCCTGATATGGTGGGACATACAGGTGATTTGAATGCTGTTGTCAAAGCCCTTGAGACCATTGACAATTGTGTGGAAAAAATTATAGATACGAGCATTAAAGAAGATTACACATTAGTTATTATTGCTGACCATGGAAATGCCGAATTAATGATGAATAACGATGGAACCCCTCATACTGCTCATACCACCAATAAAGTACCCTGCTTTATAATAAATAGTGATTATCAATCTATTACACCAGGAAGTTTGTGTGATATTGCACCTACCATTCTAAAAATAATGGGAATTAATATTCCTATTGAAATGACAGGGAAGTCGATTGTTAGTTAACGAAATAATAATAAACTTCCTGTTCTATGCCTTCCCTCATTACGATTATGAGGACCTCCGAAAATAGTTTCAGTAAAACCAGAGACATCATATGAGTCTATATTATAAATAGGCTTCTCATATGTTAAGACATAATAATAAACTCCTTCGCTACATTCATCACCAAATTGTTTGTAATAGGTACCATCCCAACAATCTGATTTGAAATTTACACAATCACTATAATCTTGTGATCGAAACACAAGATTACCCCAACGATTATAAACATCTAAGCTTACTGGACCTCCTAAATCACCAAAATTAAGCCAAAAAACATCATTATTACCATCCCCATTAGGAGAGAAAGACGTAGGCAATATACAATCATCAATAGTAACTTCTATATTATATGATATTGGATTAGCACACGAATCAGTAATAAAAACTTCGTAATTAGACACATAAGGAGTATAGGGAGTATTGGTTCCTATAATTTGATTTCCACCAGGAACAATATATCCACTATTCCAAGCATAAGAACCATAAGGATTTGTGATTTCTACTCCATCCAAAAACCACTGGAAAGTAAATGGTGGTAGACCACCATCTAACTGTAAATAAATTTCACTATTATCACCAAAACAAGCAAATACTTCTGATGGTGGCCAAACAACCTCTAAAGCATCAACTTCAATACCTTCCACCATGACAACACTCGAAGATGAAAAACCGCATTCATCTACTACAGTAAAAATTGCAGGCGCATTTCCTGCTTCGACATCAAATAAAATAGTATCTGCATTTGAAGTATTGCCCAAATAAGTCCAAGAAGTAGTGTAAGGAGGTGCTCCTCCCGTATATTCTGCTTCTAATAATAATGATTGACCAATACATGTTGCCTGTGTGTCAGGAACAACAATATCTATAGGAGAATAATTATTAATGCTTAACTCAATATAATCTTGCGTAGAACAAGTATCACTAAATAAAAACTCAAAAGCAAATGTTTCTAAATTCTCTTCTACATTATCAAACAAAGGATTGATTTCAACATCTACTGATGTCACTCCAGCTGGTACTGTAACATAACCTGTTAACTCATCTATATCAATACCATTATAAAAACCCGATGATCCAGTAACATTATAATAGAAAGTTGTGTCTACAGCATATGGATAAGGCATTTCAAAGGTTATAATACTAGATCCACAACCTTCATATAAGTCAGTAGGATCAACATAATCTGTCGATGATAAAGTAACAACAGGAGTGAGCGAGGTAACAATAAAATCAATAGATGCTGCAGAAATATTACCACACTCATCAATTGCAACAAAAGAATATACTCCTGAATCTAAACCATCTATAGATAAATCTATATCAGTTGATATCACCTCATTGTTATGATACCACGAATAATTAACAATCCCGATACCACCACTATAAAAACCTTCTAACACATCTGTATCCCCTTCACAAATGTTTAATTGATCGGGTAATTGTACAGATAGTGTTGGTGGCTCATAAATTTGTACTGTGAATTGTGTAGGCCAACTGGAACATATATCAATAAAAGGAAAATTAAATTCAATACTTTCAACACCTTCAACTTCTTGATCTACAACAATAGAGATTGGTACAAAAAAGACGTCTTCACCAGCAGGAATGGTAATACTAGTATTCACATTATAGTCTACCCCTAAATCTGCTGTACCACCTACAAAAAACTCTAAATCTATATCTTGATCTTGTGGCTCAGGCACATTAAATTGCAAAATACTTTGAAAACATCCCTCAGGAAGAAGGTTAGGATTTATCACATCATCCGAAATTAATTCTACATATGGAGATAGGTCAACAAAGGATATTAATATTTCATCTCCTGCAATACCACCACAAGCTTCTTCTGCAACAAATTGATATAAGCCTTCGCCCGGTAATGATGATAAAATTTCTTCATTTGATATAACAGACCCATTATAAAACCAAGTATATGTGTAAGGAGGTAAGCCCCCAGTAACACCAGGATCCAATACTAGAGTATTTAAGTCACTTTCACATAATACAATATCATCTTGTGATGAAACAGAGAGGACTTGGTCCTCAATAATTACATCTACGGAATTAGTAACTACCTGATCTAAACAGTCATCTATCACCACCAAAGTGTAAGATGTATTATCAGCTGGAGATTGCGTAATACTGACAACACCTGCTTGATCTAAAACTCCTTCGTCAAGAATAGATCCAGACTCATCATACCAAGTATATGTATATGGTGAATATCCTCCAGTGATATTAGCTTCAATATTAGCCTCTCCTAAACAATCCATACTAATTAAATCAGGTATATCAATTAATAATTGGTCTTGATCAAAAATAATGATTTCAACATCCTGTACTGTAACTTCTTCACAAGCAACAGGAACACCTGAAATAGTAGCAATTAATGTTTCTGATCCTTCTATAATATCATCAAAAAAAACATCAATCGGAATAGTAATCTGTTCTTGGAATGCCGGTAATACAAATTCTGTGGGTAATTCTGCATAGTCTACGCCATATTCAGCATCACCGGAATACTCAATAGTCACACTTAAGTCCATACTTAAATCTCCACCTCTATCAAACTGAATAGCTACCTGACCACAGCCCTCTAAAACACCATTCTCAATATCTAAGACAAGTCCAAGCTCAGTATTGGGNACAGTACTAATATCTACTTCTGGACTTGCAAAACTATTAGCCTCTAAAAAAACAACTGAATTCAAAGCAGAATCCCAACAATCTGCAATAGCAAGTTTTATATGGTATGTTTCTCCGCATTCAAGACCATCATAAACTGCTGTTAATGGAGCAGTAAAGCCTGTTATTCCCTCAACAGTAAACTCTGGACTTGGAGGCTGATTAACACCTTCCCAGCCAGCTCCTGCGTAATCATTATCATACCAAAAAATATTATAATCTTCAAAATTTGGATCTATACTATTACAATCAGGATCATCTATCATCTCACCATCGTTGATAGTATTAATAGCTACTGGGGTAGTAGTATAAATCCCTGTGTTATTAGCCACCCAATCATCATAATTAATCGCGCCTTCTGTCTCGGGAACTAAAGCAATATTGACCGCACCATTGGTGTATGGACCAGCAATCCCTGGACCACTCAGAAAAAAGCCGAAAATATCATTAAACTGTGAACATGTGTAGCTTGTATATTCCATAGAACCAAAAACATAATTAAATGCCATTGTTTCTGATTGAGCTACAAAATCAAATTCTAGAATAGTTACATTATTGACTGAAAAACCAGTCATGCCAATCGCGCTAAGTGCATCGGATAGATCTGCATCACCACTAACTCCTGATCCAGCACCAAAACCATCTGTGACAAAAGCTAATCCCCCCGTAGAGAGTATAATACCTTCTTCAAAGCCAATGTTAGCATTAAAACCATCAAAATAACCGATACCATTAGCAAAACCAACAGAAGAAAAATTAGATGCTACAATACCTGAACCCAATAAAACATCNGTTACTACACTTTGTTCAGTATCAAANGGTGGATTATTTGTTACAGCAATTTGTGCACTTGATTNATAANTACAAATGATGCAAANAAATATGCATATATGTCTGATGTAATCCNCAAAATTCATTTATTACTATTTTATAATAGATACCCTACCCTTTTCCATCTTATTATTAGAACCACTCTTGCTCATATAAACCTTATACATATAGACATCTTGTGGAGCTTCCTTCCCATTACCATACGTACCATCCCAACCTTCATCTGGATTAGTTGTAGAAAATATTTTTTTACCCCACCGATCATAAACAAGAAGTTCAAAATCATCATATCCAACAACACTAACTTTGAAAGAATCATTCAAACCATCACCATTTGGTGAAAAAACATTGGGAGAATAAAATAATAAAGTTGGATAAATATTAACAAGAATAGTAGATGTGTTAAAACACCCAAACTCATCCCAAGCTTTTAAATTCACATAATAATCACCTGCTTCTTGATATTCATATACAGGCTCCAAATCATAGGAGAGTGGACTACCATCTCCGAAATCCCATTCAAAATCAACAAAAACATCTTGTGTTAATTGATAAAATTGTATTTCTGCACCATCTTGATCATAAGAAAATTCTGGAATGGGAGCCACTGATAATGAAACATTGGCCACCCCTTCTATAACACTAGCAGTACCACAAAAATCAAAAACCTCCACAGAGAAAGAAGTTTCTTGTTCTGGGACTTCTACAATAATACTCTGTGTTGTCTCCCCATTAGACCATAAAAACGTATAATCATCATCACTTTGAACTCCTTGAGAAACAAGATTTTCAACTGAAATCTCTACTGTTTCGGATGGACAGCCAACGACATCATCAATTGTAAATGTTGGTGGATCATAAACAGGGGGATTNNTTGTATACTCAAAAGTCAACGACTCTTCAGTACANTCATCTTTTACAATNACCTCATACACCGTATATTCNTCGGGTGAGACATTAACAGAGACTTCTTCTGAATCTAAATCAACCCATTCATAGGTGTATGTTGATTCTCCTTCTAACTCTACATTTAACGTGATTTCATCACCAGGACAAAACTGTTCTCCAATCTGAACAATCTCAACTGAAGGAGGCTCTATATCATTAAGTTGTATAGTGATTGATACAGATAATGAATCATTTGAACAATTATCAATGATTTGGAAATCCATAGTTTGCACATCACTATTAATAGGGTTAGCAGAAGCGTTATTTTCAATCAAATCAAAATCATAATTAAANGAGTCACATAGACAAGGATCTGAATCATCCCAAACATAAGAGTAATCATCTGAACCACCTGTTATAGTTGGCATCAGTACAACTGTCTCACCATAACAAGCATAATACAAGGTGTCTGTAATTTGTAGTGGTGGATATTCTATGACTTCTACCATAAAACTTGTTTCAACTTGTTGGTCTTGACAATCATCAGACACAATTAATTGATATTCTGTATTTGACTCTGAAGTAATCGTTAAAGAAGATGCTGTTTCTGATTCTAACAACACACCATTTTCGTACCACTGATATGTATAATCACCTGAACCAGGACTAAATCCATCATCAATTATAAAAGAATCACCATCGTCGATAATACCAGTCCAATCATCATCAACATCAACACCAATAGTAGGTCCAAGATACCCTCCTGTAACACTAAGTGGCTCTAGTACAACTTCATCACCAAAACACTCTATGACAGCAGGCTCTCCAGGATTAACAACAATTGGAATTTGATCATATAAATTAAAATAAATTGTCGACACAGAGACCTCCGCCTGTTGACATAATCCTTGTACAGCATTAATAGTAATTTCAATAGGTTCAAAAACTTCACTATCATCATTATCAAAAATAGCTTCTATATTTAAATACATTAGTGATTGACCTTGAGGTATGGTTACACATTGCGATGGTATTCCATCATTATTAACACATGCATCAAGAGCATTACCNCCATTATATGAAACATCAAAATCAACGCCATATTCAGCAGCTCCGTCGAAGAGGACTTCTAATTGGATATCTTCTTCTGAATTTGCTGCNGCTGAAAATTCAAGTTGNGCAACACCACAACCCTCATAAATTGCGGAGTTATCAAAAATAACTGATGGTCCATCAACATTCGGTAATGGGTTTACCACTACTGATGGGCTCACAAAACTATTAGCCTCTAAAAAAACTACTGAGTTCAAAGCAGAGTCCCAACAATCTGCAATAGCAAGTTTTATATGGTATGTTTCTCCGCATTGAAGACCATCATAAACTGCTGTTAATGGAGCAGTAAATCCTGTTATCCCCTCAACAGTAGACTCTGGGGCTGGAGGCTGATTAACACCTTCCCAGCCAGCTCCTGTGTAATCATTATCATACCAAAAAATATTATAATCTTCAAAATCTGGATCTATACTATTACAATCAGGATCATTAGTCATCTCACCATCATTAATAGTATTAATAGCCACTGGTGTCGTGGTATAAATCCCTGTATTATTATCCACCCAATCATCATAATCCACCGCACCTTCTGTCTCTGGAACCAAAGCAATATTTACCGCACCATTGGTGTATGGGCCAGCAATCCCTGGGCCGCTAAGAAAAAAGCCGAAAATATCATTAAACTGTGAACATGTATAGCTTGTATATTCCATAGAACCAAATACATAATTAAAGGCTACACTCTCTGAATTAGCCACAAAATCAAATTCTAACATAGTNACATTATTGACTGAAAACCCAGTCATACCAATAGCGCTAAGCGCATCTTCTAAGTCGTCATCTCCACTAACTCCTGATCCAGTCCCAAAACCATCAGTAACAAAATCTAATCCGCCAGTAGATAATATTACACCTTCTTCAAAACCNATATTAGCATTGAAACCATCAAAATAACCGATACCATTAGCAAAACCAACAGAAGAGAAATTAGAAGTAGTCAAGTCTTCATCACAAAGTACATTATTGACAAGATATGCTTCCGTATCATTAGGGGCATTATTAGTTACCGCAATTTGTGCAAAAGATACACTATAAAGCAAGGTAAAAAATATCAAAAATCTTAAAACCATAGTTTTATTTTATTAATTCAAATAACTTCGATGCTAACAAACAAAGATATATTTTTATAAAATACTAAATTTACATTAAATAAACAATTTTCTTGATTTATTAAAAAAAAGCAATTATGAATACATTAGAATACATAGAAAAACATAAAGAACGTTTCTTAAACGAATTATTTGAACTTTTAAAGCAACCCTCAATAAGTGCTAATCCAAAGTACAAAGAAGATGTCATTAAAACAGCAAATATGGTTAGAGAAGGGTTAGAGAAAATTGGAATTGACAAAGCACAACTATATGAAACCGCTGGATATCCAATTGTTTATGGAGAAAAAATTATTGACCCTAAGCTTCCAACAGTATTAATTTATGGTCACTATGATGTTCAACCACCTGACCCTTTAGAGCTATGGGATTCTGAACCATTTAATCCAGAGATTAGAGATGGTAAAATATATGCAAGAGGAGCATGTGATGATAAAGGACAATTTTTTATGCATGTAAAAGCTGCAGAAATTATGATTTCTACAAATACTCTACCATGTAATATAAAATTTATGATTGAAGGAGAAGAAGAAGTTGGCTCNGAAAACTTAGAAACATTTGTNAAAAATAANAAAANCCTATTNTCAGCAGATATTATATTAATCTCAGATACAGGTATTATCGCAAATGACANACCTTCAATTACAACGGGNCTAAGAGGACTTAGCTACGTAGAAGTAGAAGTCACTGGACCTAATNGAGATTTACACTCTGGATTATATGGTGGNGCAGTAGCAAATCCTATAAATATTCTATGTAAAATGATAGCATCATTACATAATGATAAAAAACAAATTACTATTCCAGGTTTTTATGATCAAGTTGAAAATCTATCCCAAGAAGATAGAAAACGGATGGCTCCACCATTCAATATAGAAGATTACAAATCTGANCTTGACATTGAAGAAGTTTATGGGGANGATAATTTTAGCACTATGGAAAGAAACTCTATCCGACCTACTCTAGATGTTAATGGGATATGGGGAGGATATATTGAAGAAGGTGCAAAAACAGTGATAGCTTCCAAAGCATATGCAAAAATATCTATGCGACTCGTCCCNAATCAAAAATCAGATGATATCACAGCTCTATTTCAAAATCATTTTAAATCAATAGCTCCTAAAGGTGTNAAGGTAAAAGTTACTCCTCACCATGGTGGAGAAGCATATGTCTCTCCTACCAACAATAAAGGATATATCGCAGCAAGTAAAGCGATGGAAGATACATTTGGAAAAAAACCAATACCTATTAGAACTGGTGGAAGNATCCCTATTGTTGCTCTGTTTGAAAAAGAACTTGGNNTAAAGTCTATTTTNATGGGTTTTGGATTAGATTCAGANGCTATACACTCGCCNAATGAACACTATGGNTTATTTAATTTTTTTAAAGGTATTGAAACAATACCTTTATTTTTTAAATACTTTTCTCAATAAACATATCTGATTATTGGCTACATTAACTTTTAGAGTCAAAATAGCAGATACTATCTTACAAATTACTTATTAACGGTTTTTTAGGTTTTGTGGGAATGAAGTTTTTTAAATACATAGGTTCAAAATAAGCAACATCAATAAAGTTTTTAGTATTAAATTTATGTTGTGCTAAAAAACCTAAATGCTTTGCAGAAGGATAATCTTNATTTAAAAAAATTGCATTTTGATGTTCAATATCTGCTAGTTTATATTGGCCAGGACCAAAAAAGTAAACAGTATGCTTTTGAANATATTTTTCAAATGAAAANACATTAANATCACACGCAAAGGGCGCTAAATATTCTTTGCAATNATCATNATAAATAGCAGTATAGACTTCTCCNACCCTAGAGTCCAATANAGGAAAAAATAAACTATTGTTTTTAAAGTCAATAGCGTTGTTGTTGAGNAAGCCTGATGTCATTGATTGAAGGGTTGAGACTGCAATAGCAGGTTTGTCTAATGCAAATGCNAANCCNTTAATAGATGCAGCACCTATTCTCAGGCCTGTGTATGATCCTGGGCCAGCGCTAAATGCNAATGCGTCAAAATCACTAATGGATATNTTAGATTCGATTAANAAGGATTCTATTAAAACATGTAGCTGTTCACCATGAGAATAATNTTCATTAAAATATTCTTNAATAAAAAGAAGTTTCCCGTTTTCACAAATGGAAACAGAACAGTTTTTTGAACTTGTCTCTAAACATAATATCAAAGCCATACACTAACTATTTATGGCATCTTTTTTTCTGACATACATCCAGATAAAACCAAATAATATTAAAATATATGGGAACATCATTAAATATAAAATTCCGGAATTTAATCCATTTGCAAGAGTAGCTCCTGCTTCTTGGCTTGATTCTGCAACTACACGACACATCGCACATTGAGAATAAGATTCAAAAAGAAGTGTAAAACAAAGTCCAAAAAACAATCTAAGCTTCATGATTAATTTTGCTTTATTTCATAATTTTCTTTATAATCCGTAATGCTTAATCTTTGTATCTCACTCATTAATAGTTTAACATCACTATACAGGGTTCCATCATAGAAAAATTTAACATTTTTTTTCTTATCTAAACCTGTTCTTAAATATCCTTTCTGATCTATAATACTAATACTTGATGAGTGAAAAACTCCTCCAGGAGCTAAACTATCTTGACCAACGGCTAAAGAAAAACCTGACTGAACAATATCATAAATATATTCTTCTTCTCCAGTTAAAAATTCCCAATTTGACAGGTCTATATTCATTGACTGTGCATAATCTTTCATTCTTTCTGGAGTATCATGATTAGGATCTACACTGATTGATATAATTTTAAAATTATTTATATCATATTTTTTGATCTTATTTTGCAATTCAATTAAATTCAATGTTGTGGTAGGACAAATAGTTGGACAAGACGTGAAAAAGAAATTCACAACATAATTATAACCTAATAAGTCAATATTTGTAATGTAATTATTATCCTGATTAATAAGTTTAAATTCTGGCACTTGTAAAGAATCTGTGAATTCAGAAATATTACCAAGAGAATCTGTGACTAAATGTGTTTTCGGAAAATAACCAAGAGTTAAAATATTATGTGTTGCTTTTTCGACAACTTGAACTAATAAATACGGGAAGACTAGTATTAAAAATAGTATCACCCATTTTTTAATATGTACTTTACTTTTTCTCACTATCCAATTGCTCCGTGATAACTTGCCTCAGAAAGTAAAATAAATAATAAATAAGGTATTAAAACAAACATTGGTGCAATAATCGAGAGCTGAAGAGGCTTGGTTTCATGTCCCAAGTGCATAAATGTCATGACTATATAATAAGCCTTAAATAAAGTAAGTACAATAAAAGTATGATTTAAAAGCGTAACACCTATAATTGAGTTATCCGTTAAAACTACTGGCTTAAATATCCCCAATAAAACTTCGATTGTTGTTAAGACGAATAGTATCCAAAATACCATCCAAATTTTTCGTGTAGAACTAGCTTCTGCCATATTATTATTTTTTTAAACTAAATAGAAAAATGTAAATACAAATACCCAAACAAGATCAACAAAGTGCCAATACAAACCTACTTTTTCAACCATTTCATAATGACCTCGTTTCTCATATGTATCTCTCAATACATTAATAAAAATAATAATGAGAATAACTACTCCTGAAAAAACATGAAAACCATGAAAACCAGTAATGAAAAAGAAAAAGTCTGCAAATAATGGATGACCATATTGATTGAAAATTAAATTAGCACCATGTATTTCCTTAGCAGAAGCGATGAAATTAGCAGCAATTTCCCCTGTTAAAATTTCGCCATGTCTAATGATTTCATTTGTTGTCCCTTGAACAAAATGAGCTATTGACCCATCTGCACCTCTTAAAGCCCCCTCGTAAGTTCCGTGAATAAAATGTGACCATTCCCATGCCTGAGAACCTAAAAATATTAATCCACCTATAATAGTTAAACCTAACCATAAAATAACTCCTTTTTTATTCATCTTATTACCATGATGAACAGCTAAAACCATGGTTACAGAACTCATAATTAATATAAAAGTCATCAAGGCAACAAATAACATGGGATATTCACCATGAACAAATGGAAAATGATTAAATACTTCATCTGCAATAGGCCAAGCATCAGCATGCACAAACCTTTGAAAACCATATGCTCCCAAAAAAGCCGAAAAAGTTAATGCATCTGTCATTAAAAAAAACCACATCATTAGCTTACCATAGCTTGCTACCATTGGCCTAATACCACCACCCCAAACATTCTTTTTTACTACTGAATCTTGCATAATATTTATATTCCTAGATTAATTAAGAACACAGCAAATGTAATAATTATTTTAATGAAAATATAGAACTCTATTGCTTAATTTATAAACAATAAAAAGAGAAATAAATATAGCCATAGAATGGTTAGAAAATGCCAAAATCTAACTACTAATTTCACCCCATTGAAATTAGATGAAGTATATTGTCTTCTAATTGATCGAATATATACAACGATTAAAGGTATTAATCCACCTATAAAATGTATTATATGAGTAAGTGTTAAAACATATAAATATGATGATGCTACATTATTGCCTGATAAAAATTTACCATTCTTAACCAACGCATACCAACCAAATACTTGTAGTAAAAAGAATAATGCGCCAAACAATATCGTTAAAAATAATGACTTTGTTAACATTTTAAAATTATCAGAAGTAATATAGTTAATTGCAAAATGACCGAAAAAACTGCTAATACATATCATTAGAGTGCTGATGTAAAACTCATTTGGTAAAATAATGTCATCCCATTGAGAACCTAGTCCTTTTTTTGACACAATATATGCACTGGTTAATCCAGCAAACAACATAATAATACTAAACATACCATACATTAATAATGTTTGATGTGCTTCTTTAATTTTTTGATCTGAATTCATAATGAAATAATTATCTAAATGTATTTATCTATTATATATACTATTTGAATCAAAGGTAAATATACTAAACTACAAATCATTAATTTTTTTGCATCAACAATTTGTTTTGTTTTTAATAATTGAAAAGCTTGAAATAAAAACATGGAACCACTCATAAAGACTATAATGGCTCCAACCAAGGATAAATCCAACTTAGATTGAATCGAAAAATAATTTAATAACAACGGTGACAGTGACACAGGCAAAAGCCAAAATGTATAAAAAACTATTTGAAAAGCTGTTTTATGATCTTTTCTTCCAGAAGGCAACAATTGTATACCTCCTTTTTGATAATCTTCATATCGTACCCAAGCTATAGACCAAAAATGAGGGAATTGCCATAAAAATTGAATAGCAAATAAGATACCTGTCTCTAACCCAAATTTATTAGTAACAGCAACCCAACCTAACATAAATGGCATAGCTCCTGGAAAAGCACCAATCAATCCAGAAAGAGGGGTGTGTGTTTTTAGCGGAGTATAACCGATCACATAAACTAATGCTGATAAAGCACCGAAAAAAGCACATCGAAAATTAATCATAGCAAGACAACACACTCCAATAAAAGCAAGTATCAATGAAAAAATAAAAGCCGATTGGATTGGTATTCTTTTAGTTGGCAAAGGACGGTTTTTTGTTCTATCCATTAAGGCGTCTATGTTTACTTCATATACCTGATTTAATACATTTGAAGCACCCACAAGTGAAACACCGCCAATTAATAATTTAAGCAACAAATTGACATCAATCATAGGTGTTGCTAACAAATATCCTGCTACACATGAGAAAATAACAGTAGCAGAAAGTCTTGGCTTTAATAATTCAATATAATTATACAAGTGTTGAAAATTTTGTTTGTAAACTTAATTAAATTTACAAAACTATATCACAGAACGGCCTTTTAATTTTTCCCAATCTTTTTCTGGCCTAACAGATAAATTTGTCTTCCAAGCACCCTCCAGAGTACTTAGATTCACATTTAGTTTTTTAGCAAAATTAATAATAGCTTGAATATCTTTCGGAAAACAACTACCCCCAAAACCTAACTTGCCATCCGGACCAGGGACAGATAAATGAGAATGACCTATACGACCATCTCTTAAAAAACCCTCAATAGCTAAATCCCAATCTGACCCAACTTTATCGCTAAGTAATTTCATCTCATTCAGGAATGATACTTTTGTAGCAAAGAAGCAATTATTCATATATTTGATTAGCTCTGCTGTTTCAAAATTTGTTTCAATAATTGGTACCGATTGACCAAATCTCCATTTGAATAAAGATGTTACTTGCTCTGTATGTGCCTTATCTCCCCCTAAAATAAACCTAGACTGATTAATAAAATCATATTTTGCTGATCTCTCCGTTAAAAATTCTGGATTAAATACAAAATTTAAATTTTGAAATTCTTTTTGAAATAATCTTGTAGTACCTGGAACAATTGTAGATCTAATCAAAATAATATTTTGTTTATTACTTACCTTACTAATTGATAATAAAACATCATGAAGAATATCTAAATTAATACTACCATCTACATTTGATGGAGTAGGCACAGAGACAAATATAAATTGAGATTGATTAACTGTTTCTTCTAAAGTATGTGATGATAGCTTAGGGTTTTTATCATATACCTTAACTACCGCATCGCAACCGGTTTGAGCTGAAAAACCAAATTCAACTGCAGACCCTACAAATCCTCTTCCTATAATTCCTATTGTTTTCATATACCTAATTCAATTTTATAATTTTTAATCCACGTTAATAAATTACCTTTGGGAGTCCAATTCAAAATATCTCTTGCTTTTTTATTGTCCGCAAGTGTTTCAAATGGCTCTAATCTTTGTTCACCATATATTTTTTCACCTCCAAACATATCAGCAACTTCATTAATAGAAATATTTTTACCATTACCGATATTAAAAACTTCGCCATTCAGCCTATTGGAATGAGTGGCCGCTAAAATATTAGCATTTACAACATCACCTACATAAGTAAAATCGCGTCTTTGATTACCATCATTAGTAATTGTTAATGGCTCTCCTTTTTGCATTTGCCTAGCAAAAATACCTGTCACTAAACAATATGCTCCTTCCAGACTCATCCGTTCACCATAAACATTAAAATAACGCAATGAAACTGTATCTAAGTCATAAACCTGACTAAACATACGGCAATATTGTTCTCCAATATATTTTTGCAGTCCATAAGGAGAAAGAGGGTTCGCGGGATCTTCCTCACGTTGTGGAACACTCTGACTATCACCATAACAGGAACTGCTAGCACTATAAACAACTCGCTTAACGTTTGATTTTGAAGCGGCATATAAAATATTTAATGTCGCTGTTACGTTCGCTTCATTATATGGCAAAGGATTTTCAATGGATGGCTGAACCCTAGCTAAAGCTGCTAAATGAAATATAACATCAACACCATTTAACATATTGATTAATTTATCTGTTGCAATGATAGATAAATCTTCCTTGAAAAATGTAGCTTGTGTATTAATATTGTCAATTTTACCGGTAGATAAGTTGTCGACAACAAGCACATCTACTCCACGATTAATTAACATATCGACTAAATTTGAGCCAATAAAGCCGGCCCCTCCAGTAACTAATACTTTATTCATGACTGTAATTTACTGTAATGTGAAACTAATCGGGACTGTAAAACTACAACTAACAGCTTGTCCTCTCTGTTTTGCAGGAATCAAATTAGGGATAGATTTAACCAGCCTCAAAGCTTCTGCCTTAAGATGTTTATCTTGTCCTCTGACAACCTGAACATTAATAATTTTACCATCTTTACCAACATGGAAATTAACTATGATTCTTTCTGATATACCCATTTCTTTAGAAATAGCCGGATACTCAAAGTTGTCAACAATATGCTTCATTACACCTTGCTGAAAACAAGCCTGTTTTTCTTCTCTAGAAGCCGATCTATTACAACTATAAAAAATTGGCGGATCTTCAACAACAGCAAAGAGAACCGCTTCCTCTTCCTCTTCCTCTTCTAGAATCTCTATAATTTCCTCTTCATCAGTATCTGCTTCTTCAATATCCAATTCTTCTTCTATGATAATATCATCTTCCACAATTGTAATTTTTGGTGGAGGTGGAGGTGGAGGTGGAGGTGGCTTCAGTTCTTTTTCAGTTAATGGAATAATTTCTTCTTCAAGATCTAAAAGTTCTAAAGAACCTAAACTAGATAAACTTTGATCATATGTTTTCCATTCAAATGCTATGATAACAAACAACAACGACAAAACTAATCCTAATTGGATAAAATAAGTCCGTTTTTTCTCTAAATCATATTTAGGGTTTTTATTTAAAATCATAATTAATTCAAATTTACATAAAACTAATGATGGCTACAAAAATTAAAAAATTTTATGACAAACCAATAAGGTCTTTATACTCATTTGATGATAATAATTTGTCATTTATAGCACCGTCGAACTCTACCTTAATAATCCATCCATCGCCATATGGGTCTTGATTAACAAGCTCTGGATTACTTTCTAATTTATCATTTAATTCTAGCACTTTACCAGCAACTGGCATAAATAAATCTGAAACTGTTTTAACAGCTTCGACAGATCCAAAAATATCACCAACCACTAAGTGTTGATCTAAGGTGTCTATGTCTACATAAACTATGTCACCTAACTCACTTTGAGCATAATCAGTTACACCCACAATTGCACAATCACCATCTAAAAGAACCCACTCATGATTTTCAGTGTATCGTAAATTATCTAATATTTTCATAAATTTTTTGCTTGTAAATTTAATTAATTTAATTTCTTAAACTATATATTCTTTCTATTATATTAACTACATCTATACCATCTGAAAAATCTAAAACGTCGCCCTTTTTATTTGATTCTAATAAAGTTTGTACAACATGTGAGATCATTTTATCATGATTAGAAGCCGAGCCTTTGTAATCACCATAATCATTACAATTAAGATTTGTATCCAATTCAGGCATAATGTAATCTTTAATATCACAATAAATAATTTTATCCATATACTGTCCTCCAATCTTAATAGTGCCCAATTCTCCAAGAATTGTAATACTACTTTCAAAATTTTTATTCCAAACAGCAGTAGAATATGTTAATGTCGCATTAATAGGATTCTTTGATAATTTATTTTTTAAATTAAATTTAATAATACCAGAATCTTCAAACTCAACATAATCAGATTTTCTAAATGATGAAAAAGTAGCAGAGATATTATAAAAATCTCCAAAAATCCAATTTATAATATCTATAAAGTGTGAAAATTGGGTAAATAATGGTCCGCCATCTTTTTCTTTGGAACCATGCCAGTCACTATTTAAATAATAATTTTTATTTCTATTCCAAAAACAATTCACAGATATCATATTAATTTCACCTAACAAAGAGGTGTCAATGATTTTCTTAAGCCAAGCTATTGTTGGAGAAAACCTATTTTGCATAACTCCAAAAACAATTCTATCACATTGATTTGCTGTGGTAATAATTTGTTTAGCATCTGTAGTAGATAATGCTATTGGCTTTTCAATCACAACATGCTTTCCAGTGTTCAAAGAATTAAGAGCCATTTCAGCATGTAAATAATTAGGTGTACATATATTGATTACATCTAAATCTTGTGCAACAAGATCATCAAACGTAGAACAATAATCAATGTTATTATTAGACTTTTTCCATTCTTCTTTAGCTCGAATATCACAAACCGCAGACAACACTGCATCTTTATTATTGATAATACATTGTGCATGCCTAGTTCCAATATGACCTATACCAACAATACCAAATTTTACTTTTTTACTCATTAACTATGCACTGTGTTTTTTAATATATTGCTTCACTTTATTATGTAAAGCTAATTGTTTTGCATACGACATTTTATGATTATACTCTCCCATTTTTAAAATTGGAAACGAATTTTTATTAAAAATCAAATTTAAACTTATTGGAATTAAATCTAATTGCAACTGATAATTTTTTTCATAAATTGTATAAATGTCATCTTCTTTGGAGATAGGTGTATTTTTTTGACACACTAAAAAGCCTGCATCTATTTGCTCATTGATTAAATGTGCTGTAACACCTATCGGGTAATCTTTCTCAATTGACCACAATATAGAATCAAGACCACGAACATATGGTAATACGGCAGGGTGAAAATTTAAGACTCCATATTTAATGGACTGAATAATATTCTGCTTTAGAATTCTAGCACCTGAGATAATACCAAAATTGATTTTATATTTTTTTAATAATAAGATAGATTCTTCACTATTATGTTTTACGACATGTAAAGGAATACTATATTTATTAACTAGTTTTTCTATACTAGTAGTGAGTTTTTT
>PAVX01000042.1 GCA_002713285.1 Flavobacteriales bacterium | reverse complement strand
TATTAATGATGACAAATCTCTAGAGTTTTGATAATAATTCTGCAGTGTAATTAAGTTATACGCACTATATCCTGAAGTATTGATAGTGTTCTCATTCTGGTCAGTTTCAGCAATATATGCAGATTTATATTCTTCATATTTATTGTTATTCTTAATATAATAATAGATTGATCCCCCTAAAGCACTATAAATTACGGGAACTTTCCAATATTTTTTATTATAGATTTGTCCGAGTCCAGGACATACTGTGGACATTAATGTAATCTTCGTAACGGAATTATCATTTTGAACTTGTCCATAAATATTATGATTAACAAATAAAGCGAAAAATAGAATAATTATTTTATGAGTATAGTTTTTTAATAATTTCATCTAATTTTTTTTCAGATTGAAAAGGGATTTCTATTTTTCCTTTTCCATTTTTTGATATTTTTAACTTTATTCGTTGCTGAAAGAACTCAGATAATTCTTCTTCCATGATTTTAAATTCTGTGCCGAGAATATTTTTTTGCACATAACCCTTGATAGTCCCGGACAATTTATTGTCTTTCACGATAGATTCAGTTTCGCGAACAGAGTATTTGTATTTTATAATATTTTGGTATAATTCAAGTTGTTGATTTTGATCGACAATATTAATAATTGCTTTTGCATGGCCCATGCTAATCATCTTATCTCTGATACCTGCTTGTATTATTGGGTCGAGTTTCAATAATCTAATATAATTACTAATTGTAGATCGACTTTTACCTATTTTTTTAGCTAATGTATCTTGTTTTATGTTAGATTCATTTATTAATTGCTCTAAGCTTAATGCAATTTCAATAGGATCCAAATCTTGTCTTTGAATATTTTCAACTAATGCGACTTCACGCATTTGATGATTGTGAATATTTTTAATAAAAACTGGTATTGTTTTTAACCCTGCTAATATGGAAGCCTGTAATCTTCTTTCCCCAGATATTAATTCATATTGTTCATTATTATGTTGTCTGACCGTAATTGGCTGAATTAAACCATATGTTTTAATAGAATCAGAAAGTTCTTGCAATTCTTTCTTCCCGATATTAGTTCTTGGTTGAAAAGGATTTGTTTTAATTAAATGAATATCAATACGATTGCTGATATTATGTTCATTTCCATCATTTTTGGATGTGTTAAATATAGAGGATAATCCTCTTCCTAGTCGAGATTTTTTATTTAATTCTCTCATTTGTAATTAGTTCATTTTTTTGAATAAACTCTTTTGCTAAGTTTAAATAGTTAATAGCACCTCTGCAATTTGCGTCATATTTAATAATACTTTTTCCAAATCCGGTAGCCTCACTAAGACGAACATTTCTTTGAATAATAGTGTTAAACACAATATCTCCAAAATGCATTTTAACTTCCTCAATTACATTATTGGATAGTCTTAATCTTGAATCATACATGGTGAGTAATAATCCTTCAATAGATAATCTTTCGTTATGAAAATTTTGAATCTTACGAATAGTATTCATTAGCTTGCCGAGGCCCTCTAAGGCAAAGTATTCACATTGTATTGGTATTAAAACAGAATCAGATGCACATAAGCAATTAAGTGTAATTAAACCCAATGAAGGAGGACAGTCTATTAAGATGAAGTCGTATTCCTCTTTGATAGATGTTAATTGATTTTTAAGCATCTTTTCTCTATTTGGATGATTGACTAATTCTATTTCAGCTCCCACCAAATTAATTGTAGATGGAATAATACTTAAATTAGGAGAGTTTGTTTTAATTATTGTTTCAGATGCGTCAATATTGTTTTCAATAACCTCATAAATAGTTTGTTTTTCTTCTATTGTACTGAGCTCAACACCTAATGCTGATGTTGCATTTGCTTGTGGATCAGCATCAAGCAATAATATTTTTTTTTCAAGCACTCCGAGGCTAGCAGATAAATTCACTGCTGTTGTTGTTTTACCAACACCTCCTTTTTGATTAACTATTGATATAATTTTACCCATTGAGTTCTTGTAATATATTATTATAAACTAATATCATAATTTTTTATTGCTAGAAATAAAAAAAAACAATTATTTTTTCAACATTGTTGAAAAGCATATATTTATACTATGGAAATGATTTTTAACCTTGATGATATATTTCAAGAGATCCTTTTTAAAGGAGAATATGCATACGAATGTATTTTTTTAATTTCTGTATCACTATTTTTCACTATTCTATTCTTACAGTCGGGGATAGATAAAATTGTGTCTTTTGCTGGTAATTTAACTTATTTTCAAAATCATTTTAAAAATACATTTCTAAAAAATCAAGTTAAATTTTTATTAATTTCCATAACATTACTTGAATGTCTGACTGGATTTTTATTTTCACTTGCTCTTATTTATTTAATAATAGCCGGGGGTGATAATGGCTTTGGTATATTAACTGCTTTAGAAGTGTTTTATTTTCCTGCGTTAGTCTTTGCATTCATTACGTTATGTAGTTTATTCTTTGGTCAAAGAGTCGCACAAGATTATGTGGGTGCTGTAAATTTGGGAATTTATTTTTTGATTGCTCTGATTGCTTTTTCTTTACCTGTTTTATTTTTAGAATTACCATAGTCAAATAAATTATTTTCTTTTATTATGTTGTCAACATATGTAGGGACCATTTTTTCCCATCCCAATTTATTTTCTTTAATCATCTGTAGGACTTTTGTTGAAAATATACTAAGGTATTCTTCTGTATAGTCACTTAGATCAATGATTCTTTTGTTAAACACAAAAAAATCATATAATGGTTTGATTCGAGGTTGTATGTTTACATTTTTAGATGTTTTAATAGGAGTTTTTTTATCGGGTTTATACGGGTAAACATATACTTTAATATCACGATTAAACATTTTACCAACTCCTTCTAGTATTCCTCCATTTAAATGGCGATAAAATTGAGCTTCAAATATTTCTTGAAGATTAGTAAGCCCTAGTATAATCCCTATTCTTTCCTTTGTAAATCGACCAAAATAGTCTAGTAATTTATAATATCGTTGATAATTAGATATCATTACTGTCTGTCCAATAGAACATAATATATTTACTCGATCTAGAAAATCTTTTTCGTTAATATTACCTTCTTCTTTTAAATTATTTAATGTGATTTCGAATAAAACTTGCAAGTTTTCTTCTTGTACTTTTTCTTCTTTTACAAATTCATTAAGACCATTTTTTATCATATCAATATTCACTTTTGTGACTGGTCTAAAGCTTCCACGCAGTGCAAGTATATTTTTTTTATACAATAAGTCAGAGGGTTGCATATTTTGTCCATTCGGACCAAATATTACTGCTTCTGTCATACCATGTTTAACAAGTAAAAGACTTAGTAGTCTATTATCAATATTTTTAAACTTATCACCGTTCATTTGAACCATGTCTATCTCCACTTGTTTTCTGCTTAAATTATCATATAGACTTTGGATAAATACTTCAGTGTGATTTGTGTGGTGAAAACATGCATACATCAAATTTACTCCTAGAATACCAACGGTTTCTTGTTGTAGTCGAGCTTCTTGTTCATGTAATCGAATATGAATAATTACATCACTCGGTGCCTCTTTAGGATTTAATTGAAAACGAACCCCCATCCATCCATGTCCTGGTTTGAAATTGTCATTATATTTAGTTGTTGTAATTGTGTTAGCAAACGAAAAGAATAACTTGTTAGGATATTTCTTTCTATTTAATCTTTCTTCTAATAACAAATACTCTCTATTTATCATTTTATTGAGTCTAGACTCACAAACATAGCGACCGTCATCTTCTTGACCATAAATAGCATCACTTACATCCATGTCATATGCTGACATAGCTTTCGCAATAGTACCGGATGCTCCTCCTGATCTGAAAAAATGTCTCACTACTTCTTGACCAGCACCAATTTCAGAAAATGTACCATAGATATGTTCATGTAAATTAATATTGAGTGCTTTTTGGGCAGGACTTAAAATCACATTTTTCATTTATAACAACTATTTAATTTATTACAAATTTAGTTTAGTTTGTTTAAAAAGAGTAAAAAAATTAACTTTATTATATGTTGAAAAGAGTATTATTTTTAGGTACTGGCACCTCTCANGGTGTTCCGGTNATTGGTTNTNATTGTCCTGTNTGTAATTCGAAAAATANAAAAGATAAAAGATTTCGAAGCTCTATATTAATTACAATNAATTCTTTAGATATTTTAATTGATATAGGGCCTGATNTTCGTAATCAAATGTTACAAACAAAACAGAGCAATATTGATTATATATTGATTACACATCAACATCGAGACCATACATCAGGCCTTGATGACTTGCGACCAATTTATTATCTCAANCAAACCCCTATTGATGTCTATGCAGAAACTAACGTTATTAAATCTATAAAAAGAGATTTTGACTATCTTTTTAATGGCCCGAATTATCCAGGAAAGCCTAAAATTAATCTTAATACTATTAATAATNAATCTTTTTTTTTATCAGATATTCAAATTACACCAATTCGGGTAATGCATTATAAATTACCAATATTTGGATATAGAATAGGCAATTTATCTTACATTACTGATGCGAATTACATATCTCCTAAAGAAAAGCAGAAACTAATAGGAACTAAAATTTTAATTATTAATTCTTTACAACGAGAACCTCATATTTCCCATTATAATCTAGAGCAATCATTATCGTTAATTAAAGAATTAAAACCAGAAAAGGCCTATTTAACACATATCAGTCATCACATGGGAACGTATGATGATGTTAAACAGGAATTACCGAATAATGTATTTTTAGCATATGATAATCTAGAATTAAATATTTAATCCAGTGCACTTTTGATTCGAATTAATTTATTTAATAAAAGCTCTAATTTATTTAAGGGTAACATATTTGAACCATCTGAAAGGGCATTTTGAGGATTTGGATGTGTTTCTAAAAAAACCCCATTTGATCCTGCTGCTACACATGCTAGTGATAATGTTTCTATAAATTCTGGTCTGCCACCCGACTTACCAATACTTTGATTTGGCCTTTGATTAGAGTGTGTGACATCGATAACAACAGGCACATTGTAATTTTTTATTATTGGGATATTTCGAACATCTACCACTAACTCTTGATAGCCAAATGAGTTGCCTCTTTCTGTTATCATAATTTTATTATTACCAGCTTTTTTAATTTTCTCTATGATGAATTGACATGATTCTCCAGATAAGAAAGGTCCTTTTTTCACATTAATATATTGATTAGTTTTAGCTGAAGTTATTAAAATATCAGTTTGTCGACATAAAAATGCCGGTATTTGGATGATGTCGACTAAATCACCTGATTGTGCAATGTCATTAGCATTATGAAAATCTGTTGTGACTGGTATGTTGAGTTCTTGTTTAATTTTTTGTAAAATCTTTAAGCCGTCTTTAACACCTGGACCACAAAAAGAACTTGATTTAGTTCGATTTTCTTTTTTATATGATGCTTTAAATATAAATGGTATGTTGAGTTTATTAGTAATNCTTTTTATTTCGTGAGCAATTTCAAATGTAATGCTCTCATTTTCAATCACACATGGTCCTGCAATAAGAAATAATTTGTTTGATTTTATGATATTGTCTATAGAAGTCATTTTTTATTCAATCTATTCTATTTTGCTTTTAAATTATTGCATCTTTGTTAAGTTATTAATTTTTATTCAATTTATGTTCAAGTTCTATTATATTCATCAATTTTTGTTACTTAGTTTATTTATAGTAAGCTCCTGTCAGTTAGATGAAATAGAGATTCAAGATTGGTCTCCAGAATTTGTAACACCATTAATTAATGCAAGAATTACTATTGCAGATTTAATTCCTGAAGAAGGATCTACTCAATATGATGAAAGTGGTTTTATTAGTTTGGCTGTTAAGGATGATTCTGTNTACGTTCTAACCCCAGAGTCATTAATTACTGTTCCAGATCAAATTGCTATTCAAGAAGAATTCTCATTTAATGATTTAGCAATTAATGATTTTGTTCAAGATACTATTTTTAATTTAGAGCAATTATTAATTAATAATCCTGATATAGCTAGCTTATTTTCAGAGATTATTGAAGTGCCTTTTCCTAGCCAGCAAGAAATTCCAAGTGCTTTATTTCAGCAATTACCTAACTTAATTAGTTCTATTAATTTTGAATTAGATGATTTTTTGTCGGCTTCTTTTATTGAAGGACAATTGGAAGTAACTATTTCAAATAACCTACCACTCTCTGTAGAAGTGTTTAATGTAAATTTATCAAGTGGATTTGGGCTAATTGGTGGATTTCAAATATCTAATTTGTCACCTAATGAGACATCTCTTAGCACCATCGATTTAGCCGGATTAATGGTTGACAACAATTTATCTGTAGATATTACCGATTTTGAGATAGAAAATCTGGGATCATCTATGGTAACCATNACACCAGAAACAGGCTTTGAAATTTCTTTTGCTATTACTAATATTAATGTAAATACTATTAATATGGTGTTGGCTAACCAGCAAATAGAGTCAGATACAACTTTTTTTGATTTCAATTTAGAAAACGGAGAACAAATACATAATCTAATCTTATCTAATGGTCAAATAAATTATGCGATTGAATCTTCTTTAATTGCTCCTGTAACGGCTAAAATATCGATTCCTTCCGGCATGATTAATAATGAGTTATTTGAAGCAGTTGAAGTTATTGAATTAAATAATGAGACAGTTAATGGTAGTATTGATATTTCGGGATTAATCGTAGATTTAACAACAGACATCATTCAACCCTATAATCGCGTACCTTTGATTTTTGAAATTATTATAGATTCTGACAATCCTGTTTCTTTGACAACATTGGATTATGCTAATATTAATTTCTCGTTTTCTAATTTAGAATTAGAGTATTTAGATGGTAATTTTGCAAATTATGATATTGATTTGGGTGGTGATACAGTGGATGTTGATTTAGGATTGTTTGATAATTTTGATAGTGGTTTAATACTTGATAACCCAACCTTTTCAATTAGTTTTCAAAATTCGTTTGGTTTAGAAGCCAATGTTATAGGTGAGTTAATTTGTTATTCCACAGACAATATTAATCAAGAGGGGTTTGATTTAAATGAAACAATAGAAGCACCTGATTTTTTAGGAGGCAATGCATTTGAGTCTACGTGGAATTTGTCATCAGATTTATTAGATGATATGATTGCACTACCACCTGAAAGAATTGAATATTCAGCTACAGCTTCTATTATAGATCAAGGAGATTTAAATTATATTAATAGTGATAGTAGATTTTTATTAGGTGTAGAGATAAATTGCCCATTGAGTTTAAATGCTGCTAATATACGTTTACAGGACACCATTCTTTTTGAGCAAATTGATTATGACATTACCCAAATAGACAGGTTAATACTACATTACAACCTTATTAACGGGTTTCCTTTAGGCACAGAGTTTAGTCTTGTATTACATGATTCTATTAACTTAGTCAATTTAGATACTATTTCATTTACTGGGATTAATACTTCTGATAATGTTATTGAGCCAGCTCTTGTTGATTCAGAGGGTGAGTTAATTGAAGCTGTACTTAATTCTGGTTTTTTAGCTTTATCTAGCGCAGAGATTAGCAATTTTTTAAATACTAACAAAATTATAGTGGATATTAGTTTAAGTACTTCNAATTCTGATAATCAAAANGAATATGTTAAAATATATTCTCACTATGCTTGTGACCTTAAACTTGGTATTGAAACTAAAATTCATATAGAATAAATATAATTAGCATGAATAGGATTAGTATACTTCTTTCTTTCTTTTTTTTCATTCAATTTTTTTATGGGCAAATAGATTTTAAATTGTCTCACAANATCGATTCTCCAGTACCACAATATATTTTTGATACAGATTCTACTACTAATAATTTTCAAATTTTACAGATTCCCTTTATGGGTTTTGATGTTGTAACATATTCCAAACCAAGTTTAAATAATTTTTTATCAAACTCCAATAATAATTATATTATTAATTTGAATGATTATAGAAACAATATCCAAAGTGTTTCCCATCATCTTTTAGATTTTGAAAACACGTTGTTTTATTATACTCAAAAAAAAGAGAGTATTATTCATTCATATGGCTTCAGTCACAGGTTATTTGGCGAGTTTTCACTCTCCAATGAATTTATTTCCTTAATTGTAGATGGTAATTATCCAAGTTTAAATCAATCTATTTATTTAGATAATAATTATGTTAGGCTATTTAATTATTTTTCTATTTTTTACGGTTATGCTAATTCTATAAATGACCAAATAATATTGGGATTTAAGTGTAAATTATTAAAAGGCTTTTCTTCTTTCGGTATTGATAGTGATGAATTGAGTGTGGTGTTTTATGATCATTTTGAAACTGAGCAAAATCCATTTTCATCTAGTTTTAATACAGATGTTAATTATTTTTCAAATAGTGATTATTCAATTTTATCTAATTTAGGTTTTGCAGTTGATTTAGAATTCCAATATAAGTTAAATAATGACATTACGTTATATACTCATATATCAGAATTAGGTTTTATTGGTTGGAGAGAAGATCAATATCTTTCTAGAGGATCTTTTGACTTTAATGGTCTTGATTATTCATTGGATCAAGATTTAATCACAGAATTTAATGGTTTATATGATACTATTGTAGATATATTTGATATTAGACAAAATAACAATGTTAAATCTTTAAGATTAATGCCGTTTGAAATTGATTTCGGAGTTAATGTCCACTCTAATAATATAAATCAATTTTTTATTAATTATAATTGTAAAAAACTGTATGATAGTTTTTTACATACAGGTAGCATATCTTATTTTCAATATATTCAAAGTGCTAAATTGGCGGTTATTCCAACATACTCTTGTAATAAATTTAATTATCTCAATTTAGCATTATATATAAATAAAAAATGGGGCAATAGGTTTTATACTAATTTTTATTTAAAAAATATGTTAGGTGTTATTAATAACGATTCTTTTGGTTTGAGTAGAGGTTTTGGATTTGGTAGTGAGTTATTAGTAGCATTTTAACTATGAATCACGATTTTACCTTTATTAATAATACCGATTGGTTTCCCAGTAAACTCATAGTTTATAAAAGGTGTATTTTTTGATATAGAACAAATTTCATCTTCTGTATATTTCCATTTTTTTCTTGGATTAAATAATGTAATATTAGCAACTTCCTTTTCTCCTATTTTCGGAATTCTTNTTCCAAGAATTTTTCTTGGATTAATGCTGATCAGTTCTATTATTTTAGATAAGTCAATTTTATCTTTTAATACAGTGTTTATGATAGGGAAAACGGTTTCTAATCCTAGAATACCAAATTTTGCTTTTTCAAACTCACATTTTTTACTTTCTATTTCAATTGGTGTATGATCAGATGATACGGCATCAATAGTCCCATTTACAATTCCTTGAATAAGTGCTAATCTTGTTTTTTCATTTCTTATGGGAGGCATCATTTTTAAATTGGTGTTAAACACATTTAATAATCCTTCTGTAAGGAGTATTTGATGTGCTGCTACATCAGTTGATATCTTCAATTTGTCTTTTTTAGCTTTTTTGATATTTTTCAAAGCCTTTTCTGTTGAAATAGTTGATATATGCAACTTAGAATTCGTATACTTTAAAAGAGATAAATCACGTGCAACTATTAATTCTTCTGCTAATTCAGGTGATGGTGCTAATCCCATCTGCGTACTTATTTTACTTTCGTTAATTTGTCCCGTTTGATTTAAATTTTTATCTAAACAGGTACTCATAATTAATCCATTAAAATTTTTAACATATTCTAACGCTGTATTCATTAACATAGAGTTTTGAATCGTATTTTTATCATCAGTAAAAGCAATCGCACCATTATTATGCATATCATACATCTCAGTTATTTCCTTTTGTTTACACTTTTTAGTAATGCATCCAGTTGGTAATATGTCTACAATATGATTTAATGCTTGATTACGAATAAAATTGACATGAGATTTTGTCTCTATAGGAGGATTTGTACTTGGCATTAAAACTACAGCTGTGAAACCTCCTTTTGAAGCTCCCTTTAAGCCTGTTTCCAGAGTTTCTCTATATTCAAAACCTGGTTCTCCCATTCTAGCATGTAAATCTAGCCACCCAGGGGAGATGTGTAANTTTTCTGATTCTACCTCAAAAAAAGGAGAGGAGATTTGAATATTATTGTCAATTTTATCAATTATTCCATCGATAATTAATAAATCTTTTTTTTGTCTATGATATTTAGAGTTTGGATCTATTATTTTAACATTTCGTAAAATAATGTGTTTTACATTTTCCATATTCTAAGCAAAATTACTTCAATTATTAATAATATAATAGCTGATATTATAAAAAAGTTTTCTATTCCTTTTCTCTTTTTATTATCTTGATCTTTCTGTAAGATTTGATTTTGCTGTATTTTAATAAAATCTATATTGTTTTGGTTATAAAAAATATTTTTTATTTCGTCTTTTGTTAAGAATATCATACTACTTTCATTTCTGTTATAATTAAAAGAGATTGGTAATATTTTTTGTTGGTTGATTATTAAATTATAATTATTAGCATATGGAATTTGATCTTGAAAATTAATCAATGTTCTTTGATTAGAGTTTATAACAGATGCTATCATGTCAAATTCTCTTTCTTTTTCTAAATTTACAACATCACTTTTATTGATTCCTGTAGCTTCTATAATTGTTTCATTATGAATTGTATGATAGAGTTTCTTTTTTTTCATATTCATTAATGACGCATTATATAGACAAGGCACAAAAAGTGCATGATTAGAAAAATTATTATTTACTTTATTTAAATCACTTGTGCAGATAAAAATACGCCCTTTTTTATATATGTATTCAGCTAAAAAAGTATCATTATTTAAAAAGTTAAATATTTTTCTTATTTGTGCTTTTCGATTCTTTGTCATAGAAAAATACCCATTCACTAATGGTAAATTAATATTGTCGTTTTCTTCATTAAATACATCTTTGAATATATTATTTTGATAATTAATATACTTCACNANNTGTTTTTCTTTCTTCCATTCATATATAATGTCNGTNTTGATATTTTTTAAAAAATGATTATATGATTCNACATCNATGTTTTCATGTAAAAAGAGGAATATGTTTCCNCCATGATGAAGATAATNTTCTAANCTTTTTGAGAGACTATTTGAGATNTTNTTGAGCTGATCTAATATNATTAATTTCACNTCGTCAAGTCTTTCGTATTCAANTTGGTTNACATTATAAGCATNNAATTGAAATAATGAATCTGAGAAAACATTNAATAACGATTGACTTGCGGAATTTTCATAAATAGAAGCAACTTCTAATTTTTCATTTGTAGAATATGAAAAGTATAATTTATCATCAAATTGNATGGAATTATCTTCAATTTCNAATANACCTTTAATGGTATCTGNATCTATCNGATTCACATAATGGAAAGATTGANAGATAGTTGANTGGGATGGAACTTCTATATTATAACTATCTTTTTGTTGCCTATTAATATTTAACTTAACCTTTATTTGTTGATTNTCTTCTCCATGATTAGATATAATGACAGTTAATTTTTCAATCTCATTAGTTTTTCTTACCGGNTTTTCAAAATAACAGGANTCAATACTGATATTNNGATTTCCTTCAGTATTCAAGANTCCTATTTTTAAATTAGTATTTTGATNATTGATATTTNTTTTTGTATTCAAGTGTTTTTGAAAATCAGAAAAAACATATAATCTATTAGTATTTACTGTGTCTATTAANTTATTATATCTNNTGATTACTGTCTGNANATNATCCGAACTAGCTGAAATATTAATATTATTAATTAATTCAATAGCATCTTNTGGTGCATACCATTTTTGGTGTTTTTTTTGAAAATCATTTGTTAGTATTAATACTTGTTGATTNTTATCTANTTGTTTAATAATCTCTTTTGCATTATTTTTAGCATGNTCAATCAATGGAGTNTGCATTCTATCGGNTCTTTCCATGCTAAATGAATTATCAATATAGAATCCAATNTTTTTAACATCACTTAGATTGTTAGGGTTNTTAATATAGGGTANTCCAAATNCGAGTATAATACAAATTACAGCTAATATTCTATTANATAGTACAATCCATCTTCTTATTTGATATTTAGACTTAGTTTGTTCTTCTAGCTTCTTAAGAAANAAAATNCTACTAAAATGGATGTTTTTATGTTTGCGAAAATTAAATAAATGAATTATTACTGGGATAGCCAGTAGANATAAATAATAGAAAATAGAGTTATTTAAAAAATCCATTTTTATACAAATACATTATGTTTCTCTATAGTAATGATCATTTTGTTGATTCTTGATTAATCGTTCCATCTTTGATATTTATAATTCTATCCGCAAGTTTAGCTAAATGATTATTATGTGTAATGATTAAAAATGTTGTTGAAAATTGCTGTCGAATTTTATTAAATAATTGAAACATTTCAATTGATTGTTTTGAATCTAAATTACCAGAAGGTTCATCAGCAAGAATTAATTTTGGTGAATTAACTAANGCTCGTGCAATTGCAACTCTTTGTTGTTCTCCTCCCGACATTTCATTAGGTTTTTTATGTGCTTGATCTTCAATATTGAGAGATTGCATAAGTGATAATGCAATTTTAGATGCTTTTTTCATCGAAATGCCCCCTATTAACGCGGGGATTACTATATTTTCTAATCCTGAAAACTCAGGTAGTAAATTATGAAATTGAAACACGAAACCAACAGATTGATTTCGAAAAATACATTGTTCATGATTATTNAATAAAGTAATATCTCTTTTTTCAAACAGAATAGACCCGGAATCAATAGTGTCTAGTAAACCTATTGACTTTAATAATGTTGTTTTTCCAGCACCGGAAGGTCCTTGAAGTGTCACAATTTCATTTTTATTGATTTGAATGGTTACATCTTTTAAAATTGGTTTTTGACCAAATGATTTATATAAATTTTTGACTTCAATCATTTTTGATAGAATTAAAAATTGTAGAATAATCTAAGTAGGATGTAAATTTAACAGAAAATATATTAGTAGTTGAATTTTCAAAGAAATCATTTACATTATTAAAAAATATTGCTTCTACATTATCATTTTGATTGGTGAGTTGATTTTGCCAAACGACGGATAGCATGGAGCCGGGTTTATACTCCCAAGATAAATTGAAATCTAAATTCCATGTATTAAAATTGATGTTATGATTTTCATCATAATTNGTCCCTATTAAATTCCCATTTTGCAATTCATAAAAATCATCATTATTAATGGTAGACCAATAATATCTTGCAATTATTTTAGTATTTATTTTATTAGTAAATGTATAATTAAAAATCACTTTATTAGTGATGGTCTTTTGAACTCTTCTGCTAAAAATAGGGCCTTGAATATCATCTTCTGTAATCCAACCAAATTGATTTTTTTCTTTTTCAAATGCTAATATATATTGAAAAAAAGCATGATTGTTGATTCTCACTCTTGGGTTAAATCTTGCATATATTTGATGGTTATTATAATTTTCCCAAATAGAATAATTTTTTGTTAGTCGATGTTTAATTGATCCATGTAAATTGAGTGCAATGGGATTATTAAAATTACTAGATGTCATAATAGAGACTTTCATTGCGGGAGGTTTAATAAATTCCATATTATCTGTTCGTGCTTCAAAATAATCAATCTCTTCTAAGAAATATCGAAACCTAATATTCATCCATAAATAATTATTATTTAATGCTGAAGCATCAAATTTCATTATGATTTTACTGTATTTGAATGGTTTATAAAGCATTTGATGCTCTATCCCTGTCCATATTTCACCTTTTCGAATATTGATTTTTTTTGCAATTTTCTCATCACTTGAAAAAATCTTATATCCTATACCAGCACTAGTATTAACTTCATTATTCTGATATAAAAACCCCATATCATTAATATCATATTCATCACTTTCTATATAATTATCAAAACGATACCTTAAGTTACCATCAATATTATAGAATCCAATAGATGAAGAAAATCCAGAATTCATCATATCATTATCTCTAACAAAACTATTTTTTAAACTCAAATCATATGCATGTGTTTGTTGTTTGTTAGTTATTGATCCCAATAATGCCAATACATTAGCTTTTCGAAAATTTTGACTTCTATATACATTGGTGTTGACAAAAGTTAAAAAAGAATTTTTTTTAAAACTTTTATCTATTACCAACATACTGTATTGTGTCAGTGGTTCAATTAGTTCTTCACGTTTTGCATTCGTAATTGTATCTTCAATTTCAACATATGTATTTTTTGTTAGAGCATTAAATAATCCTACACCCCAACCATCGTCTGTTCTTCCTGATATTTTAGCAGCATTTAATAATCTAATACTATTTGGATATTGCGTAATGATTTCGTGTTCTTCTATTTCTAGTTCATTTGTTGGTGGACTCCCGATTCTTCTTGAATAGAATAGGTTACCTTTTTTAAATAACTCAGTACCTTCTGTAAAGAAACTTCGTTTTTCATCATACCTTGTTTCAAATGGACTTATATTGAGTACTAGAGGATCAAATTCAACTTGTTGAAATTCAGGTAGAATAGTCATATCTAATGTGTAATTAAATAATCTGTTAAATATATTTTCGTTAAAACCATATTTTAAATCAATACCACCTGTATATTCAAAACTATATTCTGTATCAGGCTCTTTTAGTAGTATTGTTGATAAATATGGGGTTATAGATAGTCTGACAGGTGGATTGATATTTATAATGCCCTTTAGTAATCCAGATTGATTACCAATATGTTTTTTTTTATTATCAATAAAACTCCANGAATAACCTTCTCTAAATCGTCGTAATTCTCGCCATATATTAACTCCCCACTCTTGTATGTCCTTTTTAGGAAATCGAATAGCAGAATATGGAATTTTCATNTCTACAAACCAAGCATCTTTACTAATAGATACNTCGCTTTCCCANACAGCATCCCAATTCACATCCTCTGTATAGCCATTAGTGGTTAAAATAATACGTTTATCAATTTGAACACCTGCAGCTGTTACTAAAAAACCAAANTCATTAATCCCATCATTAAATGGATTCAGAAATATTCCAAACACATCTGTGCTTTTACCTTCTTCATCTCTTGCCCCGAGTTCTTTCATAATCCCAATCATATTTGGGTCATCATACCCTGCATTTTTATCATTTAATATAGCACCGATATATAGACCACTATCATCATAGGCGAATTTNACTTTTGTTTTTTGATGTGATCGTTCAATTTTTCCATTTATTGGCTCAATCATTCTAAAATCTTTTGCAGGTATAATGTCTGCCCAAAAAGATTCATTTAGTTTTCCATCAATGACCACTTCTGCATGAATTCTTTTTGCAAAAACTTCTTTTTTTTCATTTTGTGCAAATAAAATACAAGGAAACAACAGAGTGTATAATAAGAAATATCTCATGTAATCAAAGATAGTTCATTTTAATAAATGAATTGTTTTTATATATCTAAACATTAGATTATTTTTGAAATTCAAAATTAGCATTTAATATGAATTTACACGAATATCAAGGAAAAGAAATTTTAGCCAATCATGGTGTTAGAGTTCAGCGAGGTTATGTTGCTGAAACAGTTGCTGAAGCATTGAAAAACGGTGAAAAATTATTGAAAGAAACTAATACACCATGTTTTTTAGTAAAAGCGCAGATTCATGCTGGTGGTAGAGGTAAGGGTGGTGGAATTAAACTAGCAAAAAATATGGACGAATTAGAAAAATATGCTAATGAGGTTTTAGGTATGATGTTAATTACACCTCAAACTAGTAAAGAGGGAAAAAAAGTTCATAAAGTTTTTATTGGGGAAGATGTATATTATCCTGGTGATAATGAAATAGAAGAGATGTATATGTCCGTATTATTAGATCGTTCAACCAATCAAAATATGATTATGTATTCATCGGAAGGAGGTGTGGAGATTGAAAAAGTAGCAGAAGAGACTCCAGACAAAATATTTATAGAAAGAATCAGCGAAGACAAGGGGATTACACAAACTCAATTAGAAAATATTGCAAATAATCTAAATCTTTCATCTCATGCATTTGATAATATGTGTGATTTTGTTGAAAATTTATATACGGCATATGTAGAATCTGATGCATCTCTTTTTGAAATCAATCCAGTGATTAAAAGTTCAGACAATCAAATTATTGCTGTCGATGCTAAAGTTACTATTGANGATAACGCACTATTCCGTCAATCAGATTTTCTGAGATATAGAGATGAAAAAGAAGAGGACCCATCTGAATTAGAAGCAGCATCTTTTGGTTTAAGCTATGTGAAGTTAGATGGGAATGTGGGATGTATAGTTAATGGTGCAGGGTTAGCTATGGCTACAATGGATATTATCAAGTTATGTGGAGGTAATCCAGCAAATTTTTTAGATGTTGGTGGTACAGCTGACTCAAAAAGAGTTGAATCTGCTCTTCGGATTATTCTAAATGACACAAGTGTCAAGGGCATATTAGTTAATATTTTTGGAGGTATTGTAAGGTGTGATAGGGTAGCACAAGGNATAGTNGATGCATATAAAAATATCGGCTCTATTAATATTCCTATTATTGTTAGATTACAAGGGACAAATGCTGTTGAAGCAAAAGAGATTATTGACAATAGCGGTCTAGAAGTAATTTCAGCTATTTCCTTACAGGAAGCAGCTGATAAAGTTAAAGAAGTACTCTCTTAATTAAGGCAAATTTTTCAAAATACTCCATGTTTCAGATGGATTGGCTACTTTAAATAANTTATATTCTCGGTTTTCTTTTTCTAGTCGTTCAGCAATTGGATAGTCATTACCACCTTCTTCCATTTTATCTCCAAAAAAATAAANAGGGTCGTTTATTTCATCTAANACTTGTGCTTTATTGCCTCCTTTTTCATAAATATCAATACTTATTTGTCCACCAACAGATGCTTCAATATTTGGAAATTTATTCATAATAAANTTACAAATTTGATTTCTTTCATTATTTTCTTGGTCCCATTTATAATATGCTTCTCTTTTTTCTTGAGAACAATTTCTACCAATAATTGAAAAATTGACTAATCCCATGCGTTGTTCGAAGTGATTNCCAAATTTCTCTTNCCATTTACTTTNGTTTAATNTATTTAATAAATCATTTTTAAGATTAGCATTAATCTTAAATTCTTTTTCTCTAATCAGCTGTCCTTTTTCCCACACTTGATTCCCACAACTTTGATAGGCCCTTGTTACAGATTGCCAAATTTTTAATCCAATTTGTTCAATAGTTTTTTCTTTATCAGATCCAGTTACTAAATAAACATTTTTGTTGACAAGCCATTTTTGAAAAAAGATTTCAAAATCTGGGTCAATAGGTAGTCTACTTGGAGTAAGAGTACCATCAATATCAAAAATATAATTTATCATATTAATTTCTTCCAGCTTGATGTCGTTTAGTACGAGGTAATTTTATTGGTCTCCATTCACTATCGATATTTAAATGAAAAGGATGTTGATTACGAATTTTACGGCGATTTTTACCTTTAATATTGAATCCAATAGCAATATTATGACTACCATTATGATATGAACCTAATTCAGATGTTCCAACATCATAACTCCATCCAAAAAACCCTATTTCTGTATTGAGACCAAGTAATGTACACATTGCTTTTTCATGTGTTCTATATGTTATCCCAGCCCATATTTTATTCAGGTATACAACTTTCAAATTTAAATCTAATTGAAAAAGAGAATTATATGTAATAAGGCCCATTTTTCTTATTACAAATGATGGAATTATACCAATTGGATTTTGCGGATTATTCCTGCCGAGATAGGATCCATGTAACATAATGTACTTAACTCTTTCAACAGTATTATTATCAGATGTGCTGCTAGGCTCCATACCAAATAAATTACGAACACTTAATCCTACATCAAAATAATCATTTAATAGTACCATTCCAAAATTTAAATCTGCTGCACTTGAGCTTTCATTTGCTTGATTCACATTATCAATACTACCATCTATCATCTCGGAATATGTCATATTTGGTTCGTAGGCAAATTGTAACATATTAAAGGTACCACTTAATGCCATCGATAAAATAAAATTTTTATTTGCACCGATAATAGAATGATAAGCATAGGTTCCTTCTATTTGTGTTCGAGAAATTGGACTTGTTTTGTCATAAATCATTAATCCTCCTAGAGCGCCCTTTTCTCCTAATTCACTATGTGCTGATATGGATGATGTTTTTGGAGTTGATTCTCCAAAACCAACCCATTGACTTCTATGATTGATCATAATTGGTGTAAAGTCATAAGTTCCTGCATACGCAGCATTAATTAAATACTCATTAAACATATATTGGCTATATACAGGTAGTGTTTGAGAGTTTCCTTTTTTATTAAAACATAAAAAGACACAAATAAATATTATTGGAATGTATTTTTTCATATACTGTTTTTTTAACGTTTAATTGTTACACCACCGTGGTATGTTTTTCCATTTTCATTAATAGGATCTATTACATAATAATAGACCGCAAAGGGCAGGGGAGTCCCATTATGTGTGCCATCCCATTCATTGCCAAAATAATTTCCATTAGATGTAAAGACTAATTGTCCCCATCTATTATAAATGTTGATTTTTGCACTAGGGTAATCTTCAATTCCACCTATTTGCCAAATATCATTTTGAGAATCACCATTAGGAGTAAATAATGATGGTATTTGTAAACAATCTTCAGATGCCGGGTCTATTGTTACTAATATAGAGTCCGATTCACACCCTTGTGAATCAATAAAAATAAATATATGTTCTCCTGAAATCAGATTAATAGTGTCATTTTCATTATAATCATTGATTACGGGATTTGTAACTTGATTATACACCATATATTGATATTCTCCATCATGACTTCCTGATACATCAAATTCAACATACCCAACTACTTCATCACATTGAGGATTGGAAATACTTGCTTCAATTTCAAATGCAGGTGGTTCATAAATATTAATTATGTTTGAATAGCTACAGTTATTTTGGTCTGTTACATATACAACATATTCACCCCCATTTAAATCAGTGATTGAACCATTACTAGTATTTGCATATAGATTACCATTATACCACCATTCATATGAGTATGGAGGCACACCTCCTTCACAATCTACTTCGATTAAACCATCGCTAGCATCAAAACAACTCACATCAACTGCTGTTGTTGTAAATTCAAATACGTCAGGACCAGTCATAAGAAGATCAAATGTAATCATACAACCATTTTGATCAAAAATATTAATAGTATTATTGCCAGCACAGATTCCATCTATTGTGGCGTAGATAGAGTTCTCAACAACATTATTGGTAGTTACTTGTTGCGGTCCTGTATTAATAGAGTATTGATAGTATGAGTTCATATTAATTTCAGGAAGTGGTAATGATAATGAGTCACATATATCTTCATAATCTGGATTCTCATTGTTAAATGGTATACCACCTGTGATAATTAATGATATTTCTCCATCACATTCAAATGCATCTGCATTTTCAGAGCATGAAACATTATATCCATTATATTCACTAATTTCTATTATTTCTGTTGTGATTGGATCAGGTTGTCCAATCATAAATGATGTATCTCTTCCACAACCATACAAATCAGTCACCATTAGAGTGTATGGGCCAGCTGGTTGATTTTCTAATACTGACTGATTTGCTACAGTATCNCCATCAGCATTTGTCCACGCGTATGTAAATGGTTCATTTCCACCTTCNATATAAATAGAAATAGAATTTCCGTCATTAGATTCATCATTACATAANTCATGTTGAATACAATCTAATTTTATNTNAAATTCTTTTTCAGNATACTCAAAGCAAAGNGTTGTTATTTCGTAATCCCCAAATNGAAAATNATCATANTCATTTAATATTCCATCNCCATCAAAATCNTCATCCCAGAATAAACTATTACAATTAGNANNACATAGACCATTTTGATCATATGTAGGATTAGGTANNCCATCACCGTCTATATCACCAGNAGGACCATTTAATTCAGANGAATCTATAGGATATAATAATTGAGCATAGTATTGTGCAGGTTCNNNATTNTCACCAGGACACAAATTATAAATTTCATTTTCATTTTCAAGAGATCCTTGCAAAGACTGACCATCACAATCAAACCAGCTTACTTGAAGTAATTGTGTGTTTAATTGAAGTGAGTCAATATTAATAGTTGCCTCTCCTCCACATTCACCATTGGTTGGTTCACATCCTGTTACTGTTAAGTTTGCCCAAGGAACAGTTTCAACNGCTTCATAAATTTCAAAGTATGTNCTGACAGTATCACATGTACTAGCATCAATAACATGTAATGAGTATTCTCCTATTGGNAGTAAAATATTTCTCGGATATCCATTTACATCATCGAAGTCATAATCAATTTCTGCTAACAAGACATCATCCGGATTTATGTTAGGGTTGATTTCAACAGGAATTGTGTCTCCCGTTGTTTCATTAANCCATATATCATAATATGGACCTTGTCCACCAGATATTTGTGNTGTGACATTCACGTTACAATCATTGCATATATTATAATCAGGCACAAATACATATAGAGGACTTGGTGTGCTTATAGAAAAATCAAAGTCAGTATCACAGATGCATNCACCATTNGCAGAAAGACTATATATTGTGGAACTATAATCTCCTGCTGCTAGAGAATTGATATCCCATGGTGACCAATCAACAGCCACATCACTATATACGGGATTAATAAATGNCCAATCATCTATTTCACCACTCCATATTCCTAAAATATCGTCTTGATCTATTCCATATGGTGTATCATCGTCATCATTACAATTNGACAAACAGTCTCCATTAAAATTATACTGACCATCTCCATCCATATCAGGATCAATTGGATTTGGAANACCATCATCATCCATGTCTGGATCAAGAGTATTAATTATACCATCNCCATCGAGATCAGCACAATTTAAACANGGCACACCTGGTAATCCTGGCCAGTTNACATTAAGGTCTCCATCCAAATCTTCATANGAATAAATAACCATACTGTCAATTTCAGCATCAGTGGCTCCATAACATGACACATTATATCCTCCAGGATATGTTTTGAGATGTAATTCNATTAATCCCTCAAATACATAATTAACTAAATCAATTTCAAATTCAATAGGTGGATCAATAATNCATTCATTTTCATCTTCTACTGTTACTACATANGAACCNGGNAATACTTCATCGCCCATTGCACAAGCAAANCCATCTTCACCTATTTGATTTAAAATGATTGGTAAAGGNCCATTAGTATTTGGATCAAGAAATACTAAATCATAATACCATTCTGGTACACCGTCTGTAACTAATGGTGTTCCACCACTCACAATAAAGCATGCACTAGCCTCTTCATTTAAACAGCAGTTTGTTTGTGAAATAACTGTNTCAAGAAATAATGGATCNGGTTCAGGTAATAAATTAAAATCAACAATTAATGAGCAGTCAGTATCTAAACAGTCTTCAATTTTAGCAAAATAATANCCTGGTGCTAAATTATAATCTTCTGGTGCTAAATGTCCAATTGCATATGTATCTATAAATCCATCATTATCAGTGTCACTTTCTATATANAACTCTTCAGCTATTTGAGTNTCAACTGCGTCTAATGAAAATACTTCTCCATTTTCAGGGTCATCTAAAAACCAAGTTACTGTCCAGTATTCATCACAAAATGCATTATTGAAAGAATTTGCTGCACCTCCTGATATTGTAAATTGTGCATATGCATCTTCTTCACCTGCACATGATATAGAAGATTCATATAAATTTTCATCACTAACGCCAAATGGTGGTTCTCCTTGAGAATATTCAGTTAATGAGCTCACTGCATCTATATTAAGATCCATAAGTGGAACTTCTACCATGGTTACTATNGTGTCAGGACCAATTGGTGGAGGACAAAAGTCTACATATAACAATATCACTTGATAATCTTGATCTATTACTTCTTCCCAATTTTGTAAATCAATTTCAAGGTTAAATTGATCATTATAAAAATCTAGTGCGGTATCATCTTCATCCCAAGTATTATCATCAGAACCGTCATTGATAAACCAATATAGCCCATATCCTTGTCCACTACCTCCAAAATCACCTAACACACCATTTTCTCCTGCTACAACACTTATAGTAGATAAACAATCTCCTTGTTGATCTGGTATGACTGTTTCTGGTTCATCAGGTGTCCCTTCTTGCACTTGAATCCAATCAGGAATAACCAAGGCCGTAATATCAGCTTCTGCAAATACATCAAAATCAGCCTGTCCGGTATCTTCCATGATAAAATCATATCGTGTCGGACAATTATATATTTCATTAATATCACACAAACCATCTGTTGGGTTATTTTCACTACTCGGTTCTCCATCAGAAATCACGATAGCATATGAACCTGCTGCTAGCCCAGTGAAAGAAGCAGTTCCATTTTCATCAAATTCAGGAGCGTTTATTGGAAGACAGTCTGAGATAATCTGATCACCAATGGTTTCATATAGTGCAATGGTATATGGATTACCACAGCCCCCTGTAACATCTATTGCTATCGCACCATTTGCTATGCAATATGTTGCAGTTTGTGTTACTTCAAAACTAGTAAGTTCAATTGCCGGTGGTTCACTTAGATTAAACGTAATAATTTCTGGAGAAGTTGGGCATCCATTTGCATCTAAAACTTGAACTCCATATTCTCCTGCAGTAAGATTCGAAATAGTTTGAGTAGTTGCTCCATTAGACCATTGGAATGTATATGGAGGTGTCCCACCAGAAACTTCAAGTTCTATTTCTCCATCTTGACCATCAGCACATGACACATTATATTCACACTCATAGTATTCTGATAAG
>PAVX01000041.1 GCA_002713285.1 Flavobacteriales bacterium | reverse complement strand
AACAGCTGTGTATGAATCTTCTTGCACATATCCACCTCAGTATTATGATTGTACAGGTAATTGTATTAATGATTTAAATGGAAATTTAATATGTGATGAATTAGATGTTTTTGGATGTACAGACGAAGGAGTAATTAATTTTGATTCAGAAGCTACTTTTGATGATGGTTCTTGTTTGTATGATGTTGCTTGTGCTGAAAATGAAATACAAATAGATATTTTAATTGAAACTGACCCGTATCCAGGTGAGACGTCATTTACATTAAATGATAATCAAGGTATTATTTGGGCTTCTGAAGATGCTGTTTTTGAAACGGCGTATGTACCATATCCGTTTCAGTATTGTTTACCAAATAATGGTTGTTATATATTTACTTTGTATGATAGCTATGGAGATGGTATATATTCTAGTGGTGGGGTTGAGGTGTATTATGAAGGCAATCTTGTATTAGAAGACCCAGATTTTCAATATAATAGCTCTATCACTATGAATTGTCCTCCCGGATATGACTGTAATACAGCAATAGAGGTTGGGTTGGGTAGTTATGAGACTGAATCAGATGATTATTGGTATNTGTTTACTGCTGAAGTAAATGGACAGTATGATATTAACACGTGTGATTCGGATTGTAATACAGTTATTTATGTTTATGATTATTGTACAGGGTTAGTACCATCTGAGTATAATGATGGAACTATTTATTATAATGATGACTTGTGTGGCGTTCAGTCCCAAATTTATCCACTTATGTCAGCTGGTGATANATACTACATTAGAATTAAAGGAGATTGTAGCAATATTGATTGGGAACTGAATTATATAGGCCCTATCGCTGGCTGTACAGATACCACAGCATGTAATTATAATCCTATTGCTGAAAGCGATGATGGTTCTTGTATTTATCCTGGAAATCCTGATTGTGTAAATGGTCCTGATCTTCTTGTTATGCCTTTTGAAAATAGCATGTATTTACAAAACTACACTAACGAAGATGGTTGTGCAATAGAGGAGGGTTGTTTGACCGGTTATGGAGATAGGTCTATTATTCGATTTGACACATGGATTAAAAATGTTGGAAACCAAGATTACTTTATAGGCTCTGTTAGCGATAATGAAAACACCAATCAATTTGAATGGGATGAATGTCATAATCATTGGCATTATAAAGGATATGCAGAATATGTTCTATTTGATTCTAATGGACAAATTCTNCCTGTTGGATTTAAAAATGGATTTTGTGTCATGGANTTGGANTGTAGTGGTGATGATGAATTAGGAGTNCCAGCNGGGACATATACCTATGGTTGTAGTGTGATGGGTATATCAGCTGGTTGTGGAGATATTTATGGTTCAGGTCTTTCTTGTCAATGGATAGATATTACTAATGTTCCAGATGGAGAATATACATTTGTGGTAAGAACTAATTGGGATCAAGATCCTGATGCAATCGGAAATGTTGAGCTTAGTTATGAAAATAACTGGGAGCAAACGTGTATAGGGATTTTTACTACTAGTGATGGCACCAAAGATTATTATATGGCTACAGACGTAGATGGTGATGGAATTGATAATGTTAATGATCCAGATGTAGATGGAGATGGTTTATATGGTGTATATGATGAAGATTCTGATGGAGATGGAATTTTAGATGATGATGATCAAACACCTTATGGTGTATCTGATTGTCCTGTGTATACTGATTGTTTTGGGATTCAATTTGGAAATGCACAATACGATTGTAATGGTGTTTGTGGTGGGGAATCAATTACGGGCGATCTTAACTTAGACACATTTTTAGATGTTGCTGACATGGAAGCATACTCATTAGACATTATTGCTGATGATTGGAATGCTAATACTTGTAGTGATTTGGATGGTGATGGAGAAATAACAGTTACAGACATTGCCTTACTTGTCAATTGTATTGAAAATGAAGATGATGTTACTAGAGATAATCAAACTGAGCCATGTGAATTTGGTATGTCAATAATGAACCCCAATGATACTGTCCAATTCAGTATTGGTGATGTTAATTTAGAAGAAGGATATGTAGATATTCATATTTTAAATCCTGATAATGAAATATTGGGTTATCAATTTATTATGGGTAATATATCGATTACGTCTGTTGAAAATTTAATTGATAATTATCCAATCACGCCTTCTTTTTCTAACAATGGCATGGTATTAGGAATTTCATATGAAGATTCTTTAATTATAAAAAATTATGACCCAGTTCCATTGTGTCGAATTTACTACTCTAGTATTTCAGAAAACACATGCATTGAAACAATTATTGATGTAGTAAACGAAAATTATGAGAATGTCATTGCTCTTAATAATACAGAATCTTGTATTCCTAACACTATCAGTGTAGATAATTTGAATGGTAATATATTTTCTATCTATCCCAATCCAGCTATGGATTTTATTGATTTGAAATTAGAATTAGATAATTTTTCCGATATTAATATTTCAATTAGTAATATGCTTGGTCAGATATTAGTAATGGAAGAATTTTATGTAAAAGAATTATATACACAATTTAATGTAGAAGATTATTCCAATGGGTTATATTTAATTAAAATTAAGATTAATGACGCCATATTAACAAAACAACTTATTATCGAAAAATAAATTTGAATTATGAAAAATATATATTTTCCCTTTTTACTTCTTTTTATCCATTTTTGTTCGTTTTCACAATCTAATTGTGGTTGGAGTGTGACCAATACGGCCTCTAATGCTACGCTTGCTATTTTAGAGGATAACTTTGGAGATTTTGTACTTGCGAATCCTATTAATTCAGAAATAACATGGATTTCCAATTTAACCTGTCCTGTTGTTTTAGGTGTTTTTTATACTGATGATAGTGGGCAATTAGTTTGTGGTGGACAAACTGTATGGAATAATACTGGAAGTATGGCGATATCTGCGTGGGGAGATGATCCAACTACAGCAGAAAAAGATGGTTTTTCTGGTGGCGAATCTTATACTTTTAAATTATGTGTTGATGGAGTTATATATAATGCTAATAGTATTACAATGTCAACAGAAAATCCATTTTCTGATTCATACAGTACAAATGCTATGGGAAATATCCTTTCTATGNGCTTTCNTCATCCAGATNGGCTNACTCCTTGCAATGAGACAATTGGTATATTAGATGAAACACAAGATAAATATTTAATAAAACAAGTTGACATGTATGGTAGAAACGTGTCTTTAAAAAAGAATACCGGTTTTCTCATTAACATTTATAGCGACATGACTACTTCTAAGGTTTACAGCTTCTAAAAATTAGCAATTTTATCTGATACATATTGCCCAGAAAATAGTTTTTCTTTCACTTTTTTAAATGCATAAATAGTGTTTTCTACATCCTCTTCAGTGTGAGTAGCAGTAGGTATAAGTCTTAACATGATAACGCCTTTTGGGACGACTGGATAAGTCACTATAGAGCAGAAAATACCATAATTTTCTCTTAAATCAACCGTTAAATTAGTTGCTTCACCAACACCACCTGACAAGAAAACAGGTGTGACACAACTTTCAGTCAATCCTAAATTAAAACCGTTCTCTTTTAGTCCTTTTTGTAATTTTTTAGTTATTGACCACAATCTATCTCTCAGAGAAGAATCTCTTCTCATTATTTCGAGTCTTTTCAGAGCACCTAAAACAATAGGGGTTGGTAGAGATTTTGCAAAAATTTGAGATCTTGTATTATATTTAAGATATTCAATAACATCTTTCTTTGAACTAATAAAAGCACCTATACTAGCAAAACTTTTTGCAAAAGTTCCAAAATAAATATCTATTTCATCCTGAACACCTAAATGCTCCCCTGTTCCAACACCATTTTCACCCATTGTTCCAATGCCATGTGCATCATCAACAAATAGCCTAAATGAAAATTGTTTTTTGAGTTCGGTAATTTCTTTTAATTTACCTAAATCACCTGCCATACCAAATACACCTTCTGTAATTACAAGTATAGATCCACCAGTCTCATTAATAATAGAAGTTGCTCTTTCAAGTTGCTTTTTAAGCTTTTCAATATTATTATGAGGGTATTGGTATCTTTTTCCAAGATGAAGCCTTACACCATCTAATATGCATGCGTGTGACTCAGAATCATACACTATAACATCCTGTCTATCAACCAAAGCATCAATAGCTGAATGCATTCCTTGATACCCAAAGTTTAATAGTATTGTATCTTCTTTTTGTGAAAAATCAGATAATTCCTTTTCTAATTTTTCGTGATAAGCAGTGTCTCCAGACATCATACGTGACCCCATAGGTGTTCCTAATCCAAATTGACTAGAAGCGTCTGCATCAGCTTTTCTTACTTCAGGATGGTTGGATAGACCAAGATAATTATTAATACTCCAGCAAATCACTTCTTTGTTGTTGAATGTCATTTTACTTGAAATTTCACCTTCTAACTTTGGAAATGTAAAATAACCATGAGCGTCTTTAGCATGTTGACCCAAAGGACCTCTGTTTTTTTTTAGTTTTTCAAATAAATCCATACAGAAATTTGATTGAATAATTGCAAAAATACGATTTTAATAATAATTGAGTTATTAATTAATACTATTAGCTATTTATATTATATTTGCCCTATGAGATTAATTATCATATTGACACCACTTTTCTTCTTATTTTCTTGTAGTGAATATCAAAAAATATTAAAAAGTGACGATGCTGAATTAAAGTATATTCAAGCGCTTGAATATTATAATGATGAAGATTATTCAAGGTCACTATCTTTATTTGAACAAATATTAACAAGTTTTAATGATAGAGAGACATTAGAAAATATTTATTATCACTATGTGTATAGTACTTTTTACATCAGAGATTATGTTTCTTCAGCTTATCATTTTAATAATTTCAATGTAAAATTTCCAGTATCTGAAAAGAAAGAAGAAATGTCATTTATGGGTGCATATTGTTACTATTTACAATCACCTCGCTATAACTTAGATCAAGAAAACACGTATATAGCAATAGATAAATTACAATTATTTATTTCAAATTATGAGAATAGTGATAGGGTAGCTCGCGCTAGTGAACTCATATTAAATTTAAATGATAAGCTTGAAAAAAAGGATTTTGAGATTGCTACTTCTTATTATTACACAGGTAATTTTCAATCAGCTATTTATGCGATTGATGAATTTATTAATCGCTTTCCCGAGACACAACGTATACATGAATTAAGTTTTATTCAAATAAAAGCATATTATGAATTAGCTAAAAATAGTGTAGAAGAAAAGAAGGAGCAACGAATAAAAGAAGCTATATTTGCGTCGGATAATTTTTTATTAGCTTTTTCTTCAGGCAATTACAAACAAGAAGTGAAGGCTATGTATCAAGAATTAAAAGAAATACAAAATGGATTATAAAAAAACAAATGCTGCGAGAACTACCATATCTCGTGATTTAAGAGAATTAGCTGACAGTGTTGGTGGTAACGTTTATGAATTAATTTCGATCTTGCAATCAAGAGCAAATCAGATAGGTGTTGAAATTAAAGAAGAATTGATTGCGAAACTTGATGAGTTTGCTACTCCATCTGATACATTAGAAGAAGTTTTTGAAAATCAAGAACAAACAGAAATATCTAGATTTTATGAAAGGTTACCAAAACCAACTTTAATAGCTATCCAAGAGCTACTTGAAGACAATATATATATTCGAGAAAAGGTAAAGGAAGAGAACCTTGATTTAAATGAAGAAATTGATGCATTAGATTTAGAAGATACTGAACTTGATGATGTGGAAGAGGGTTCTACTGAAGAAAAGACAGTAGAAGATAATGAATCAAATGCAACCTCATAGGCTGATTAAACATAATTAATATATTATTTTAATAATTAACATTTTTGGATTAAATCGGATTTGCTTAAATTTCGATTTAAGAATCATAATCGTATGAAAAAAAATGAATCTCAATCAGTTTTATTTGGAAAAAAGATATTAATTGGAATTTCTGGCAGTATTGCTGCATATAAAGTCCCTGAATTAATTAGATTACTAATCAAAGAAGGTGCGGAAGTGAAAATTGTTATGACTAAGGATGCTCATAATTTTGTAACACCCTTAACACTTTCCACAGTATCAAAAAATGATGTAGTTGTAGATTTTTTAGATGATTCGAAAATTAAATGGAATAATCATGTTAAATTAGGTCTTTGGGCAGATATTTTTTTAATAGCTCCAGCTACTGCAAATACTATTGCGAAAATGGCTAACGGCTTATGTGATAATATTTTACTAGCCACATTTTTATCTTGTACATCACCTGTTATTTGTGCTCCAGCTATGGATCGTGACATGTATTTAAATCGAGCCACATTACAGAATATAAATATTCTTAAAAAACGTGGTGTTACCATATTTGATGTTGAAAAAGGAGAATTAGCTAGTGGATTATATGGGTTAGGTAGAATGTGTGATATTTATAATATTATTTCTAATCTTGAAATTTATCTTTCTAAATCAATGCCGTTTTTTGGAAGAAAAATCCTAATTACTGCAGGACCTACATACGAAAAGATAGATTCTGTTCGTTTTATTGGTAATTTTTCTAGCGGAAAAATGGGGTGTGAGTTAGCTAAACAAGCCGCTTCCTATGGAGCTTCTGTTGAGTTAATTCTTGGTCCATCATCGGAGAAGATAAACCACCCATTGATTAATGTTTTTAATATTGAAACTTGTGATGAAATGTTTGAATTATGTCATGCAAAATTTTCAGAGTGTGANGTTGTTATTTGCGCTTCTGCAGTTTCAGATTTTAAACCAATAGAATTTATAGATAAAAAGATTAAGAAAAAAACAATCACCATCAACACAAAACCGAACAAAGATATTATCAAAACATTAGGTCAGAAAAAAGAAAACCAGTTTTTAGTTGGATTTGCATTGGAAATANAAAATGAAGAGAAAAATGCAATTGTTAAGTTGAAGAAAAAGAATATGGACTTAATTATCTTGAATTCTTTAAAAGATAGTAATGCTTGTTTTGGGTATGATACAAATAAAATTAAAATAATAGATACAGATTTATCTATTAAAGAATTTCCTTTGATGTTAAAATCGGAATTAGCAAAATTGATTTTAGACGAAATATTATTTAAGAAAAATTATTATTCATCAATAAAAAAAGTTTTAGAATGAAGTTAGTATTTGTCTTTTTGGTCTTCCCATTCATATTAATTAGCCAAGAATTAAATTGCAAAGTCAGTATTAATTATAGTAGTATTCCAAGTCCAAATAAGGAAATGTTTAATTCTATGCGTCAAAGTATTTATGAATTTATGAATAATACGACTTGGACAAATGATTTATTTAGTAATGAGGAGCGTATAGATTGCACAATTCTTATAAGATTAGATCAGCAACTTTCTACGGATGAGTATTCAGGTTCTATCTCTGTACAATCTTCTAGACCAATCTTTAAAACGCTGTATAATAGTTCAATCCTTAATATTTTTGATAATCAATTTAGATTTCGATATGTTGAATTTCAACCACTTGAATTTAATGAAAACACTCATGTTTCAAATCTAACATCTGTGTTAGCATATTATGCTTATTTAATTATTGGAATGGATTATGACACTTTTTCATCTAAAGGTGGAGATTTATTTTTTAAAAAAGCTGAAAAAATTGTTGCTAATGCACAAAATGACAATAATGCAACCGGTTGGAAATCTTTTGAAGGTTTGGATAATCGTTATTGGTTAATAGAAAACTTATTAAGTTCAGATTTTGAAAATATGCGTACTTTTTATTATGCATATCATAGAGAAGGTTTAGATAATTTTACTGAGAAACCAGATTTTGTTAGAGAACATATTGCTCAATCTCTTATTTCATTGAGAGAATCATGGAATCAACGTCAAAGAGGTTATTTTTTTCAAGTTTTTTTTGACACAAAAACAGATGAGATTGTTAATATTTTTTCTCAAGGAAACTTAATGCAAGCAGATGAATTAGTGAACTTGTTGAGTGAAATGTCTCCTAATGATATTGATAAATGGAGAAAAATACTAAGTAGTCAGTAGTTTATGATAGATAGACTTTCCATAATTAATTATGCAATTATAGATAATCTTGAAATAGATTTTACAACAGGCTTAACTACAATAACAGGGGAGACAGGTGCTGGTAAATCTATTATACTCGGAGCGCTTAACCTTTTATTAGGAAATAGGTTTGACTCTGTTAATTTTAAGGATAAATCAAAAAAATCAATTATTGAGGCTATTTTTAATGTTTCTCATTTAAAAATACAGTCTTTTTTTTTAGACAATGATATTGATAATGATTCTATCTTAATTATAAGACGAGAGTTTTCTTTTGAAGGAAAATCCAGATCATTTATTAATGACACCCCTGTTAAGTTGGATTTACTTAAGAATTTAAGTTTATATTTGATTGATATACATTCGCAGCATGAAAACTTGTTAATTAATAATGAAAATTTTCAGATTAATTTAATAGATAAGTTTGCAGAAAATACTCTCCCTCAATTTTCTCAAATTTTCTCAAATTTTCAGAGTCTTTTTAAAGATTTAAATACATTAATATTAAATCTTGACTCTAAAAAAAGACGCTTGTCACATACAACTTTAGATATAGAATTTCAAAGAAAAATTATTTTCGAAGTAGACAATTTAAATCTTGAATTAGGTGAAAAAGAGATATTAGATGCAGATTATAAAAAACTTAATAACATCCATCTTATCAAGCAAAATCTTTCAGAAAGTCTTTTTTTATGTGAAGATTCAGAGTCTGCTATTAGGATAAATTTAAATTCAGTTATATCCAAATTATCAGACATTTCAGAATATGATACAGAAGTCAATAATTTATTAAATCGTTTAAAGCAAAATGCAATAGACATTAATGATATTGTTATGGATATTCATACTATTAATCATAATCTTAATTTAGACTCAAATCAATTAAGCTTCATTGAGGATAGAATTAACAGTATTAATATTTTAGAAAAGAAATTAAATGTTTCTACTATTGAAGAAATACAATCAAAAACGCAATTGATGAAGGATGAATTAGCATCTTTGGATTCGATTGAGTCAGAGATTAATCAACTTGAAAAAGATAAAGTAAGTATTGAAAATAAATTATTTGCGTTAGCTGATGAATTAACATTATTAAGGAAGAGAAGTGCATTTGATTTAATTGATTTACTTAAAACGGACTTATCTCATTTAGGTATAGATAATCCTAATATTGAGTTTACTTTTTTAAAAACAGATAATCTACTACATACTGGTAATGATAAAATTGACTTATTGTTTTCATCTAATAAGGGCTATGATCCAAAACCTTTGGTAAATGTGGCGTCAGGTGGAGAAATTTCTCGTTTAATGTTATGTGTTAAAAAAAATCTATTTAGTATCAGTTCATTTTCAACAATTATTTTTGATGAAATTGATTCTGGTGTTTCTGGAGAAATCGGAAGAAAAATGGGGCGTATACTACAAAATATATCAACACAAGGACAAGTTATTTGTATTACTCATCTTCCGCAGATTGCTTCATTAGGTAGTCAGCATTATAAAGTCTTCAAAGGTGATATTAATAATATGGCCTTGACAAGTATTAAAAAATTAAATTTTAATGATAGAATTCATGAGATTGCTAGAATGCTAAGTGGTGATGAAGTAAATGAAGAGGCTATTGCTAATGCAAAAAAAATGATAGATATTTGAAAATAAATTGAGAATTATGTCAAATCATTTATTGAAAGGAAAAAAAGGTATCATATTTGGTGCATTAGATAGTCAGTCTATTGCATGGAAAGTAGCATTGGAGGCAGTAGCTAATGGTGCTGATATTATTTTAACAAATGCACCAATTGCTTTAAGAATGGGTTCAATTAATGAATTAGCTGAAAAATGTAATAGTAAGATTATTGCTGCAGATGCAACTTCCGTAGAAGATTTGGAAAATTTACTTTCTAAATCTATGGATTATTTTGGTGGTCAAATAGATTTTGTTCTTCACTCTATTGGTATGTCTGTGAATGTGAGAAAAAAGCGACAGTATACAGATTTAAATTATGACTTTNTAATGAAAGGATTAGATGTTTCAGCTGTGTCTTTTCATAAAATGTTACAAGTTGCTTTTAAGCTTGATGCAATGAGTAATTGGGGNTCTGTGTTAGCATTAACTTATATAGCAGCACAAAGAACTTTTCCTGATTACAATGATATGGCTGAAAACAAGGCTTATTTAGAGTCTGTTGCAAGGAGTTTCGGTTATCATTATGGTAAGCATAATAATGTGCGAATTAATACAATTTCTCAATCTCCAACATTAACTACGGCTGGTAGTGGTGTTGAGGGATTTGATGCTTTTTTTACATATGCGAATAAATTATCCCCTCTTGGAAATGCAAGTGCTGAAGATTGTGCAAAATACTGTATAACCTTATTTTCAGATTACACAAAATTAGTTACTATGCAAAATTTATTTCATGATGGAGGTTTTTCAAGCACAGGAGTTTCACAAGATGTCATTGATTCCTTTTNCAATAAGAAATAATAAAGATTTTTTATTTTACTTAGCACGCTTTTTTATAGAAATTTCACCTTTTTTTATATCTAAATTAATGTGGTCACCCTCTTTTAGATTATTTGTAATAATTTCTTCTGCTAAAACATCTTCTATATACTTTTGAATTACTCTTTTTAAAGGTCGTGCTCCAAATTTATCATCAAATCCTTTTTCACACAGATATTCTTTNACTTTTTTTGTTAGAGTAATATTATAATTAAGGTCTTTTATTCTATTTATAACTTTTTTTAATTCAATTTCGATAATATCATATATGTTAGCTTTATTCAGATGATTAAATAATATAACATCATCCAATCTATTTAAAAATTCTGGTGCAAAAGTGCGTTGTAGTGAAGCATCAATAACACTTTTTGTTTGATTACCAAGATTTTCTTTTCTTGCATTAGTGCTAAAACCTAACCCTTTCCCTAAATCTTTTAGCTTTTTGGTTCCTACATTAGAAGTCATAATAATAATAGTATTTTTGAAATCAATTTTTCTTCCAAGACCATCTGTCATAATTCCATCATCCATCGCTTGTAATAATAAGTTAAAAACATCAGGATGTGCTTTTTCAATTTCATCTAATAATATAATNGAGTATGGTTTTCTTCTAACCTTTTCTGTTAGTTGACNTCCTTCTTCATAACCTACATATCCTGGTGGTGCACCTACTAGCCTAGATATAGAAAACTTCTCCATGTACTCACTCATGTCCACCCTGATTAAACTATTCTCAGAATCAAACAAGTAAATTGCTAACTCTTTAGCAAGTTGTGTTTTACCGACTCCAGTTGGACCTAAAAAGATAAATGATCCAATTGGTTTATTTGGGTCTTTTAATCCAGCTCGATTTCGTTGAATTGCTTTTACAATTTTTGTTACTGCCTCATCTTGACCGATAATTTTAGTTTTTAAATCACTTGCCATCCTAGACAATCGCACACTTTCAGTTTGAGCAATTCTTTGTACAGGAATACCAGTCATCATAGAGATTACTTCCGAAACATTTTCTTCTGTTACCTTTTCTCTGTTCTCCTTCATGTTTTGCTCCCACTTTAACTGTTCATCTATTAATATCGATTCTGTTTCTTTTTCATTATCTCTTAATTTTGCTGCTTCCTCGTATTTTTGTTTTTGTACAACCTGTTTTTTTTCATTTTGTATAGATTGTAATTTATTTTCTAATTCTGTAATTGTTTTAGGTACATTAATATTAGTAATATGTACTCTTGATCCAGCTTCATCTAAAGCATCAATAGCTTTGTCTGGTAAAAATCTATCAGTAATATATCTATTTGTTAATGTAACACACGCTTTGATAGCATTATCAGAATAACTCACGTTATGATGTTCTTCATATCGTTCTTTAATATTATTTAATATCTGAATTGTTTCTTCAGGAGATGTAGGCTCTATAATTACTTTTTGAAAACGTCTTTCTAACGCTCCATCTTTTTCAATATGTTGTCGGTATTCATCTAAAGTGGTAGCTCCAATACATTGCAAATCTCCTCTTGCTAATGCCGGTTTGAACATGTTAGAAGCGTCTAAAGAACCAGTAGATCCGCCAGCACCAACAATAGTATGAATTTCATCAATAAAAAGTATTATGTCTGTATTTTTTTCTAACTCATTCATAACAGCTTTCATCCTTTCTTCAAATTGTCCTCGATATTTTGTTCCTGCAACTAAAGATGCTACATCCAGAGCAATTACTCTTTTATTAAACAAAACTCTTGACACTTTCTTTTGTATGATTCGTGNTGCAAGACCTTCTGCTATTGCTGATTTACCGACTCCAGGCTCTCCTATTAATAATGGGTTATTTTTCTTTCTTCTTGATAAGATTTGTGATACTCTTTCAATTTCTTTAGCTCGACCAATAACAGGATCCAACTTGCCTTCTTCTGCATATTTTGTTAAGTCACGACCAAAATTATCTAAAACAGGGGTGTTTGATTTAGGTTTTTTAGAACCACTTTCTCTAGTATATTTACTTCCAGATCTAGCACTAGATGGGTCTTCATCAGAATCTGAAATAGAAGCATGTGGGCGACTTCTTTCTTCGCTATTTGATGCATCTGTGAATTCAGAGTTATTATCAGAATCTTCTTGTATTAAGAAAGCTTCTTTAATTCGTTCATATGTAATATTATATTTATTTAAAAACTTAGTGGTTGGATCATCATCATTTCTCAATATACATAACAAAAGATGTGTTGTACCAATCATACCAGAATTAAAAACCCGAGCTTCTAAGAAAGTTGTCTTTAAAGCTTTTTCAGCATCCTTTTTTAAGGGTATTTGAGTTTTTGAAATACTACTACTATTATTNGATTTACTTATTGCAAATGTTTCAATCTCTTTTTGTAGTTCCGTAATTTTAATCCCTAAGGATGATAATAAATTTATAGCTCCAGAGTTTTTTAATTTAATTATCCCTAACATAAAATGTTCAGTACCGATATAGTTATTAGATAATCTTAAGGCTTCATCTCGACTAAAACCAATTACATCTTTTATGTTAGCAGAAAAATTTTCTTCCATAATCTTAATTGCTCTGTATAGTNTCAAATATAAATAATATTATTTTCTTTTTTTGTGAATGTACACCATTATTATTTTTTTNAAAAAACTTCATTATTTATGTATAAAAATACATATAATAACATTATCTTGTATATAACTAAAAAATACATCTTTATAATATGTCTGACAGAGAAAAAATTATAAAAATCAATATTGAAGAAGAAATGAAATCTTCTTACATTGATTATTCCATGAGTGTTATTGTTTCAAGAGCTTTACCTGATGTTCGAGATGGTTTTAAGCCAGTACATAGAAGGGTTTTNTTTGGAATGTATGAATTAGGAGTTATGTCTAATCGAGCATATAAAAAATCAGCTAGAATAGTAGGAGAGGTTTTAGGTAAATATCATCCTCATGGAGACACCTCTGTTTATGATTCCATGGTGCGTATGGCTCAAGACTGGTCCTTAAGGTATCAACTTGTCGATGGTCAAGGTAATTTTGGATCTATCGATGGTGATAGTGCTGCAGCAATGCGATATACTGAAGCAAGATTAAGAAAGGTTAGTGAAGAAATGTTAGCAGATATTGATAAAGATACAGTTGATTTTCAGTTAAATTTTGATGATACTTTAAAGGAGCCTACNGTCCTCCCAACACGTATTCCTAATTTATTAATCAATGGTGCTTCAGGTATTGCTGTTGGTATGGCTACAAATATGCCGCCACATAATTTAAGTGAGGTTATAGATGGTGTGTGTGCTTGTATTGATAATCCAGAAATATCAGTTTCAGAATTAATACAATTAATAAAAGCTCCAGACTTTCCTACTGGGGGTATAATTTATGGTTATTCTGGGGTGAAAGATGCATTAGAAACAGGTAGAGGTAGAGTGGTTATGAGAGCCAAAGTGTCTTTTGAAGAAAAAAATGGAAGGGAGGTTATTATTGTTACAGAATTACCATATCAAGTAAATAAAGCTGATATGATTGCTAAAACAGCGGATTTAGTTAATTCTAAAAAAATAGAAGGCATATCTGATATAAGAGATGAGTCAGATAGGAATGGTATGCGAATTGTCTACATGCTAAAAAGAGATGCTATTCCAAATATTGTCTTAAATCAATTATATAAATATACTCAGTTGCAAACATCATTTAGTGTTAACAATATTGCTTTAGTGAATGGTAGACCAATGTTGTTAAATGTTAAGCAATTAGTTGATTATTTCATTACTCATAGGCATGATGTAGTAGTTAGAAGAACAAAATATGATTTGAGACAAGCTGAAAAAAGAGCTCATATTTTAGAAGGATTACTNATTGCATTAGATAATCTTGATGCGGTTATTAGTTTAATTAGGGGNTCTAAGAATCCTGAAGAAGCAAAAAATGGATTAATGTCTAAATTTGAATTGTCTGAATTGCAAAGCAAGGCAATCTTAGATTTAAGACTGCAAAAGCTGACTGGATTAGAAGTTAATAAATTAAAAGAGGAACATGCGGATTTAATGAAAACAATTTCATATTTAAATGACTTATTAAATAACAAGTCAATGCGAATGAGTTTGATTAAAGATGAAATTTTAGAAATTAAAGAAAAGTATGGAGATCAAAGAAAAACACAAATTGATTATAGTGGTGGAGATTTAACTATNGAAGATATGATTCCAGATGAAAAGGTTGTTATTACAATCTCTCATTTCGGATATGTTAAAAGAACNCCACTTTCTGAATATCGTATTCAAAATAGAGGAGGGGTTGGTCATCGTGGAGTAACTACTAGAGATGATGATTTTATTGAGCATATTTTTGTTGCAACTAATCATAATTACATGTTATTTTTCACTCAAGCTGGAAAGTGTTTTTGGATGAGGGTTTATCAGATACCAGAGGGCTCTAAAACCTCAAAAGGAAGAGCTATTCAAAATCTTATAAATCTTCCTTCTGATGATAAGGTTATGGCTTATTTAAACGTGAAAGATCTTAAAGATGAAGAATATCTGAATTCCCATTATGTTATTATGTGTACAGAAAATGGTGTGGTGAAAAAAACTTGTTTAGAAGCTTATTCTAGACCAAGACAAAATGGTATTAATGCAATTGGGATTAGGGAAGGAGATAGTTTATTGGAGGCTCGATTAACTGATGGTAATAGTGATGTTATGATTGCTGCAAATTCTGGTAAAGCAATTAGATTTCATGAGTCCAAAGTAAGAGCAATGGGTAGAGGAGCTTCAGGTGTTAGAGGTATTACATTAGCAAGTGATAAAGATAAGGTGGTTGGAATGATTTGTGTNAATAATTTAGAGTCACATGTTTTAGTGGTATCTGAAAATGGTTATGGTAAACGATCAGATATTGATTCATATAGAGTTACTAATAGAGGTGGAAAGGGTGTAAAAACAATCAATATTACTCCAAAAACAGGAAAATTAATTGCTATTAAAAACGTGATTGATGAGGATGGCCTAATGATTATTAATAAAAGTGGAGTTATGATTAGAATGAATGTAGAATCTATGCGTGTTATGGGTCGTGCTACACAAGGCGTTAAATTAATTAATTTAAAAGAAAATGATCAAATATCTTCTGTTGCTAAAGTTGAAATTGATGAAGATGATGAAAGTATTACTGAAGAATCAATTGAAAGTGCATTGAATGAGAACTCANCAGCANCTATTGATNATTCTAACGTAAAAGAAGAAGGAGTTTCAAATNTGGAAGATAATGATTCTTCAGATTTATAATATAATTTCCAATGTTTAAAGATAGTATAATGAAAAAAATATTTTATTGTTTTATTTTCTGTTCTTTGAGTATGTTTTCTCAAAATCAGGATTTAACTAGTGCAATTATTGCAATTGATAATAAGAGAGATATAGAGTCCGCTAAATATGCGATTGATAATGCTGCTGATAAAATTAAATCGGGATCAGTTTTGAAGGCAAAAAAAATGTCTAAGTATTATCACTANAGGGGNAAAATCTATTTGTCGCTATTTGAAAAAGCATGGTTTGATTCAGAGATTNATCCAGATTTTAATGATTTGAATACAGCATATAATGCTTTTCTAGAAGATGCTGTTCTGTCAGGGTCTCACTCTAAAAAGTCTATAGTGCAATTACAAAGATGCGCAAGTTTATATCAAGATGCAGCATATAGAGANTATGAAAATAAAAATTATATGTCTTCAGAAATAAAGTTTGAACATGCTATTACGATTAATACATCACCATCNATTTTAATCGTAGATACTTTGAATATGTTTAACGCCTGTTTGATGGCTTTTTTAGATGAAAATTATGAGAAATCTATTTTTTGGGGATCTCAACTAGTAAATTTAAATCCAAGTTCAGAAAAATATCATATGCAATTAATTGAGGCATATAGTGAAACAGGTGTTTTAGANNAACAAATTCAAGCAATCAAGAATGCANGATTAGCCATACCNCATTCNAAAAATATTATTTTNAAAGAGGTTAATTATTATATTTCTACAGGTGACAATGAATCATTATTANCNAGTTTAGATGATGCTGTTCAAAAAGATCCNGAAAANCCAGTATTGCATTTTGTTTTAGGNTCNACATATACTAGTTTNAATAATACTGATAAAGCAATTAATTCTTATCAGCAGGTTATTGATTTAGATCCAGATTATATTGATGCTTATAATAATTTAGCTGCAATTTATTTAGATGAGGCAAATATTTTTATTGAGAAAAAAAATAATTTACCTATTAATGCTTCTCAAAAAAAATATAACAACTTATCCGTTAAAATTAAAGATTTACGTTCACAAGCATTACCTAACTTAGAAAAAGTATTTATGCTTCAACCTGAAGATGAAATTATTATTCAAACTTTAAAACAGATATATTATCAGTTGGAAATGGATAAAGAAAGTCTTTCTATGAAACGATATTTAGATGCAGTTCAAGATGGACAATCGATAGAGCTCCCTAGCCATTTGTCTAAGGAATAATTTAAAATTTTAAAGATTTAACTCTTTTAATGTTTGTTCTATTTTTAAAGAGATGCTATCTGCATCCATTAATGTTTGGCAACATTGAGTATCAAGATTCTCTTTAATATGCTCTAATAATTTAACAAGTTCATTTATTTTATCTTCGTTATTCATAGATCTTATTTTATTCTTGCAAAATAGATTTTATTTGTTTAAAAATTAAATAATTATTAAATTCATTATGCCTGTGCAAGATAATGTTTGAGAAATTAACACTAATATAATTTACTTTTTGTTTGTAATAGCTAGGGCGGGTCTGGTCAATTTAGATTACAGAATTACCGAATTATTACAACTAGGTTACCGTTTTTTTTTGAATTTCTTTAAACCTTTTGTGCAGGCTTTATTTTATCAAAGTGATTCTACCTTTATGTTCCTCTTGCTTACTATTAGGTGTTAAATAGGATATTTTATATGAGTAAATCCCACTTTCAAGTACTTTGCCATTATAAGTACCATCCCAACCTTCTTGATAATTATTTGTAGAAAAAACGACTCCTCCCCATCGATCATAAATCAACATTTCATATGATTCTTTCACGATACCATTTACACTCGGAAGAAAAGTTTCATTAATATTGTCATCATTGATTGTGAAACCAGTTGGAATATAGACATAAACATTGTTATATATATTAATTAGTTTACATTTTTCAGATTGACAACCATTTTCATCCTCTATAATCAGGCATATGTTATATTGTCCTGGATTGTCATAAAAATGTATTGGGTTTTGTTCATTTATCATATTACCATCACCAAAATCCCATTGCCAACTTATGATTTGAGCATCTTGTGAAGACAAGTCAAATAATTCAATAGTTTCTAACAAACCTGTTTCATAAGTAGATGTTGAAAAATTAGCAATTGGGTCATTCCAACTTTCTACCAATATATTGTTTAGTGATGTTGAGCAACCATTTTCATCAACAACAGTGAGATTAATTAATCCCTCCCATTGATTAAAATTATTTTCTTCTAAATACCATTGTCCTGGATTGTTCCATATAAAATCACTATTTTCGCCCCAACTAGTATTGATGGTTCCTTGCAACGTTCCTATTCCACCAGAGACATCTAGAGCAACTCCCGCATTATCATAACAGTCTAAGTCATCAACATTTATTAATTCTATTTCTAATGGAGGAGGCTCATTAACTATAATAGAAATTATTTTTTGACATTCTAATGAATCAGTAATCATACAATTATATGTCCCTGCAACAAGATTATTGATTATATAGTTAGTGCTATTAAAATTATCTGGTCCAGTCCAATTATAATTATATGGTGGATATCCACCAATTGTAGACAATTCAATAAATCCATCATTCATACCATTACATGAAATATTATATTCATTATAGTCAGATTCATCTACTAAAACCTCCATCGCTTCAAAACTAATATTGATTTGACTTGATGTCGATTCACAGGCATCTGAAACAGTCCATTCAAACGTGTTTTCACCAATACTAAGATCGCTGACTAATGTATTAGCGTCTGTTGGGCTTTCAAATATACCAGAGCCAGACACAACACTCCATATACCAGATTCATTAGAACTAGGATCATTTGCATTTAATTCTGTTTGTTCATCACATACTTTCATGTTTTCCCCAGCATTTGAATATGGATTAGAAATTATATAATCTATAGTTACTAAATCTGTTAAAGTGTCACATAATATGGAGTATAAAGACCATGAAAAAATATTTTCACCTTCAGATAAATTAGTAACCAGTGTATTTGGATTATTAATATTTTCAATATTAGCATCTCCAGAGATAATAGTCCAGATTCCTATTTCATCTTCGTTTGGATTATTTGCATTTAAATATGTTTCATTTTCACATAATTGTTGATTTTGACCAGCATTCGGATAAGATAATGCAGTTAAGTTAATAGTAACTTCACTTGTGCTAATTTGATCTGAACAGTCTGCTTCTACAGTCCATTGAAATGTATTGTCACCAATACTAAGATTAGATACGAAGGTGTTGGGATTATTTGCATCTAGTAATTCACCATTACCACTTATCACTGTCCAAGTACCTAGTTCATTTTCATTTGGAGTGTTTGCATTTAAATATGTTTCATTTTCACATACTTCTTGATTAAAACCAGCATTAGATGTGGGAGGAGTATTGATAATCGGGGTTATGTTATCTGCTAAAACATATCCACATGCAGCATCTTTTTCTGCTTTAAAACATGCAAATAAAATGTGAGTGTAATTGTCACTAGGAATAAACTCTACCGTATATGTTACCCACTCACTATTGGTAATAGGGCCAGATTCCCATAGAAGTTCTGCTTCTGAACAAACATCAAAACCACCAAATACTTTAACTTCTCCAATTGTGGTTTGAATACCATATAGTACATCATTCCATGGGTCAGGAGTTAGCCCATTTGCTAAATCAATAGTAAAAATATATGGACAATTATTTGCTATCATAGGACTGCTTAATTCTTGACTAAAACCTTCTTGAAATTCAGTTAAACCAGCAATTCCATTATATGGTATAATTTGACCAAAACCAATATAGCTATCACCTTCACTTGGTGGTAATACAATTTCATAAACAGGAGGTATATTAGGTTGCGTGTCAGGTGTAGCATATTCACCATATCCTGCAACATAAAAACCAAAAGGCATGCAGTTTTGCCAAGGATCTGGAGTGATTCCCTGTCCTGGAACACCTTCTAATCCTGGATTAACAACTGTTAATTGACTTATTGTTATCGTTGGTATTAATAGAATTAATATGTAAATATAGAATCGATTCATATATGCTTATAATAAACTATTTAAACTTCTCCTCATAATTAATGCCTTGTTTTTTTAATATAGATTTTACCTTTAGAGCAAAATAAGCAATATACAGAAAGCATAGAATGGTAATTACATATGAATGATGTATATTCCAGACATCTGCTATTTTTCCTTGGATTGGTGGAATGATCGCTCCACCTAAAATCATCATAATTAAGAAGGATGAACCTTGTGAAGTGTAATTTTTCAAGCCAGCAATACTTAAAGAAAATATACATGGCCACATAATAGAACAAAATAGACCTCCACTTAAAAATGCATATACACTAACAAGACCGGTATTACACATTCCATATATCATAGCTATAATTGCTAAAATACTAAAGATAAATAATGTTTTAATTGGTTTTTCTTTCCCTAAAAGGAATCCTAGTATCTGTATAATAATACAAATGGAAAATAATTTTAATGAAGCAATGTCACTACCTCTAATATTGATAAAGAAAAGAACAATCAAAAATGCTATATAAGGCACGATAATAAATAAAATATTCTTTATTAATTTTGAAGGATTAAATATTGTAATAGCACCTAACCATCTTCCAATCATTAAACTACCCCAATACATTGCGATAAAATGCGAATTATTTGCTTCACTCAATCCTCCAAATTCAGGTGTTTTTAATAAGGCGCCTAGATTACTTTGAATAGTTACTTCTACACCTACGTAACTAAATATGGCTATCATCCCCATTATTAATTGTGGATATTTCATAGCACCCCAGTCTTTTAATTTTTTATTTTTTATAAAAAGTGGTTGTGTAATTGTTGTGATAATTAAAATGAGTAATATGATTAGAATAGATGTGCTTAAAAAATGATTATTTTGAATACTATTTAATAAACTTATACCCAGTAAACTAATAATAATAATAGTTAATCTAATTAATAATTGACTTGCTTTAGGAGAAGATGTTACAGAACTATTTTTTTTTGTATTAGGAAGCTGTTTAGACTTTTTTAAAAATAATGCTAATAATAGGAATAGAATAGAAACAAATAAATAAAGAATATTGATATTCTTTATGTCAGCAGTATTACTTAGAACACCTCCAAATAATATTAAACTTAATACTATAGGTCCAATGGTTGTGCCTAGTGAATTTATTCCCCCCGCTAAATTTAACCTATGAGACCCCGTTTCTGGCGGTCCAAGTGATATTGTGAAAGGATTTGCCGATGTTTGTTGTAAACAAAATCCAATTGCTAAGACAAAAAGTGATAATAATATCAAATTAAAAGATCCGCTATTGACAGCTGGAATCATTAACGTTGATCCTATGGTAGAGACGAGAAGCCCATAGATTATAGTGTTTTTATATCCCCAACGGTTTACTAAGTCAGTTTGTTTTTTTGATGAATATAAAAACAAGAATAAAGCACCACAGTAATATGCACCATAAAAGGCACTATCAATCAGCTGTGATTGAAATTGAGTTAAATTAAAATAATCTTTACAGAATGGTATAAAAACCCCATTAGAGGCAGCTATGAACCCCCAAAAAAAGAATACTGTCACTAATGTGATTAAACCACCTAAGTTATTTGTCTTTTGTTCCATGCTATACCNATTGAAATAAATTTATTTTTACTAAATTTAGATATATCATCAAATATAAAAAAGACTTTAGCTATGAATAAATATATCCTAATTATAATTTCTTTATTTTCTTTTGGTTTTAATTATGCTCAAGAAGATACCACATTTGTGCAAGGACATGATTATGTTGACATGGATTATCATGGTAATCATGATCAGTGGGCTGTCTTTCCTGATGGGTCTAATTCATATCGAAAGATATTGATGCATTATGACTTAAGGTGTGGNTCTCCTGAAAATCCTACTTGGCCAGGTTGTAGTGGATGGGATTATACAACAAAAATCAGCTTATTAAAGAATGATATTGATGATGAAGGTAATCCTATCTTTGTTCATGATCAAACATTAGCTAATGTTGTCACTCCATATGGAACTTATATGCAGCCAGGAAATAGTCAGGGNTCAGGATTCTCCCCNAACTGGGTTCAGCGTTATACTTATGATGTTACTGATTTTGCACCACTTTTAAAAGATTCAGTTTTAATTAGAGCATTCTATGGAGGATGGCCACAGAGTGGAGCTGGTGGTTGTTTTAATGTTACATTGAATTTTGAAATGATTGAGGGGATACCTCCAAGAAATGTTTTAAATGTTCAAAATCTATGGTCAGGAAGTAAGTCATATGCTGATCTTCAAAACTTAAATGATTCTTTAGTTTTNATATCTAACAATGNAGTGAATTCAATGCTAAGAGTTACAGTTAGCGGTCATGGATTAAATGGAGAATTTACAGAGGGTGTCAACTATTATATTGATGTTAATTCAGATAATGTAGATATTCATAAAATGTGGAGAGATGATTGTGGAGAAGTGGCGTTATATCCACAAGGAGGAACATGGGTATATGATAGAGCTAATTGGTGTCCTGGAGATAAAGCNACTACTATAGAGCATGAATTAACAAATTTTATAAATACTAATCAGGACAATCTAATATCTTTTGATATTTATAAACCGAATTCAGTTTCTTGGTATTCCACATCAGATGGTGAAGGAGCAGCAAGTTATATATATGATGCTCAACTTATTACCTATGAAGCACCAAACTTTACTTTAGATGCGGTAATGGAAGATATTATATCACCATCGATGAAACAAGAATATTTTAGATTTAACCCAAACTGTTCAAATCCAATTGTAAAAATAAAAAATCAAGGTTCTGACGTGTTAACAGGTGCTACGATTGAGTATGGTTTTGATAATTGTGTTATTAATACATATAATTGGAATGGAAGTTTNGCATTTGGCGAATCGGAATTAGTTGAACTGCCTGTAATAGATTGGTGTTCATTTGAAGAAAATATTCCGTTTTATGCAAGAATAAAACTACCTAATGGCTTGGAAGATAATTATAGTGTAAATNATATGTTATATTCAGNATATGATTTCGTNGCAGTTTATCCAGAAGTTTTTGCAATATGGTTTAATACTAATAATGTGCCTAATGAAAGCAGTTATGAATTAACNGATTCAGATGGTAATTTAATTTTTTCAAGAAATGGAATGTCTGCTAACACNTTATATAAAGATACAGTTGTTTTGTCTCCAGGATGCTATAAGTTTCAAATTTTAGATACTGGAGGGAATCAGTTTAACAATGAAGATGGATTGTCTTGGTGGGCTAATAATGATGGATCTGGATATGCTCGTTTAAAATCAGTNCCAGGTGGTTTTTTTAAGTATTATCAAGCTGATTTTGGTACTGAGCTTACNGATTATTTTAGNGTTGAAGAATGGAATGCNGGACTNTTAGATCAACTAGGAGACGCAGTGGTAGAAATTTATCCTAATCCAACTAATACTTATTTAAATATTGATTTGGAATTTCCAGTAGCTTCTAATATTGAAATTTTAATAACAGATTTTAGTGGAAAAAAAATAAAGACAATAAATAAAGAAAATTTTCTAGAAGGTATACTCTTATTAAATTTAAATGATTTAGCAAGAGGTATGTATAATTGTTTGATTATTACTAATCAAACGATATATAATAAATCGTTTGTTTTAGTTGAATAAGAATGGGATTAATCCTTTCTTAAGATATAGTTCTCTCTTTTTATAAAAATACTGCCTACTGGTTTCCCCTCTTTCCATAATGACTCTTCTATTGTTCCATCTCGGTGTTGAAAGAAGCCTTTACCACTCATTTCACCTTCTTTAAACTCACCGACATATACACTGCCATCACTCATAAACATACTACCTGATCCATTTGGTATATTTTTATCAAATTCACCAACATAAAAATCGTTATTTGTCAATAAGGTGCCCTCTCCACTATATAACCCNTTAATAAANTCGCCTACGTAGATTGATCCATTTGGCCAAATAACCGTTCCTTGTCCACTAGCCTCACCATTCCACCATTCACCTACATACATAGTTCCATCTTTGTATTTTTTTACACCATAGCCATTGTCACAGTTTCCCGAAACACATTGTGCATTGAGACCTGTGAAAAGAAAGAAAGTAATTATAAATAATAGATTTTTCATATTTAGCATTAATGATTTTAGGGTAAATATAAGGAATATATTATTACTTATATTTTTTATAAAAATCTATTTTTTTTGTTTTATAACTGTGTTAAGTAAAATGCTAAAGAAAATAATAATAGATCCCAAATAAAACCCCCCAGACATTTTTTCTTCTTCTCCAAAAAATATAATTGCGAGTATAATAGCATAAATAGGCTCAAGATTAACACTTAAGTTAACTGTAAAAGGTGTGATTTTTTTCATTATTTCAATGCTTGCATAAAATGCAAATCCAGTACAAATTAACGCAAGTATTAAAATGTAAATCAAATCTGTTTCTATTGGAATAATAGATGTGTTGAAATCTTTTTTTAAAATCAAATATATAGTCATTCCTATTGATCCACCAAACATTTCCCATGTTGTGATGGTCATAGCATTATGATTAGTATTGATTAGGTTATGGTTCAAAACAGTGAATAATGCACCAAAAAATGCAGATAAAACAGATAGAAAAATAGCTTTAGCATATAGCGTTTCATACTTAAATACCATTACGATACCTACAACAACTAATAATGACAGCAATATCTCATATTTTAATACTTTTTTGTTTTGAATCAAAGGTTCTAGTATCGCTGTAAATAGTGATATACTAGACAAGCATATTAATGCTAGTGAAACAGTCGATAATTTAATTGCTTCAAAAAAACAAATCCAATGTATAGCAATTAGCAATCCAATTAAACAGTATTTGTAAAACGTTGTTAGATCAACTCTTAACTTTTTAGTTTGTATTATCTGGATGAAAAAAAGTACTATAAATGCTATCGACATTCTATTCCAAACTATAACGTCAGAGTTTAAGGTGATTAATTTACCAAGGATACCAGTGAACCCCCAAATAATAATAATAATATGTAAAAGAATAAGACTGGTGTTCTTAGATAGATTCATGTTTGACATTATTTAAATACAATAAACCACCTAAACCAATAAATATAATAACGAAACCAATAATTTGGGCTTGTGTTAAATTGAATCCAAAAACATTATATTTTTCTGTTACACGAATAATTTCAATTAAAAATCTTTCCATTCCATTAAGAATTAGATATATGCAAAATAATACACCAGGTATTTTTATATGTGTTTTGATATTATATAAAAAGAGAAATGCAATAATTCCAAATATTGATTCATATAGTGAAGTTGGGTATACTAAGTAAGGTAATTGATAGCAATACATACCTACACAACCTTCAATTTTTTCTCCAACCTCTATCACATTATGAGGAAAGTTATAGCCCCACATCCAATCGGGGATAATAGAGGGTTTGATATTCATATTTGATAAAATCCCCCAGTCTCCATCTCCTGAAAAATGACACCCCATTCTCCCTATACCATATGCTAAAATTAAAGATGGGGCAAATGTGTCGGCTAAATATTTGATTTTGATATTATATTTTTTTCCATATAGAATTACGGCCAATGTGCCAAATATAAATCCCCCATAAAACGTGAGTCCACTAAAAGAAAATAGTGCACTTAATGGGTCTTGTATTAAATAGTCAATATCTTCAAAAACAGAAAATAATTTTGCTCCTATAATTCCACTGATTCCTGCGATAAAGATAAAATTCCAAGACAATTGAGAAGGTGAAATATTTTTTACTTCGACGACATTTGTTTTCTTTTTTCCATAATACATATAAAAAATAGTTGTCATTAGAAAACATAAACCTAACAATATGCTACCTTGTGATGACAGTAAAATTTCTTGAGGTTTTTTAGCAAAAGTCTCATAATTTTTAATGATATGAATAATTTTATAACCAAATAAAAAACTCATAAGTCCATTAATAATATAATCGAAGATTAGTGCAAATTTATTTTCTTTATTTAATATTGGTGAGCTTTGAAGAACACCAATACTTTCTAATCTTAGAAATTCTTTTTTAATAAAATATTGTGCTGCAAAAAAAGCAGATACTATAAAAAAACCAAATGTTTGAATTGGAAGAGGAATAAATACACCTGTTATACTTTCAATAAAGTGACTTATTGTTGGGTACGTCATATTTTGTTTTCAATTAAGGTGCCTGTTGCACAGGTAATGTTATTATATTCAATATTATTAATTGTAACCTTTTTTAATTTATTTCTTAAATATGGTTTATATTCTGATTTTATTTTTATATAATTTTCAGAAAAGCCATAAATATAACCATCATTAACCTCATTTTCAAACAAGACCTCTCTTGTAAGGCCTATGTTTTTTTCATAAAAATGTTGTTTCTTTTTATCAGATAAATTGCGAAGTACTTTACTGCGATATTTCCGGGTTTTAATAGGTACTGTGAGTGGCATGTTGATAGCTTTTGTATTTTCTCTTTCAGAGTATGAAAATACATGTAAATAAGAAAGGTGCAGTTTTTTTAAAAAAGACACGGTTTCATTAAAAAAATCTTCAGTTTCTCCTGGAAATCCTACAATAACATCTACACCAATTGATGCTGATGGTATTTTTTTATTAATTTTTTTTATAACATTCTGATAATCTTTTGTTAAATACCTCCTTTGCATCAATTTTAATATAGCATTACTGCCAGATTGTAAAGGTATATGGAAGTGGGGTAGTAAAACTTTAGATTTGGCTACCAAATCAATAATATCATNAGTAATTAAATTAGGTTCAATGGATGATAGNCGAATTCTTATGTCAGATATTTTATCTATTTCTTTTAAAAGATCTATTAACTCTTCATTCTTTTTTGTTTTAAAATCACCAACATTTACTCCAGTGAGCACAATTTCTTTTGTACCATCTTTTTTTAATTGCTTAATTTTTTGAATAATACTATCAATTTCATCACTTCTACTTGAACCTCTAGCTAAAGGTATAGTGCAAAATGAGCACTTGTAGTTGCATCCATCTTGTATTTTAAGAAAAGAACGTGTTCTGTCACCAAAAGAAAATGCAGATTTAAATTCATATAATTGGTCAATAGTTTTATGAATAATTTTGGTGTTTGTTTTATTGGTTAAATCAGATAGATATTTTGTTAGTTTAAATTTTTCATTATTGCCAAGCACTAAATTAACACCTTTTATTTGTGATATCTCTTTTGGTTTTAATTGAGCATAACAGCCCATAACAACTATTTTAGCATTAATATTACGTTTAAGAGCCTTTCTAACTAAGTATTGACATTCTTTATTTGCATTTTCTGTTACGCTACATGTGTTGAGTACATATATGTCAGAAATGTCATCAAAAGAAACTTGTTGAAATCCATTTTTTTTTACATCATTAGCGATAAAAGATGTTTCTGAAAAATTTAATTTACAACCTAATGTATGAAATGCTATTTTCATGGAATACAAATATAAAACAATAGAATATTAAAAATAATATTAACAGATGTTTATCTTTGAAAAAAAAACTTTCAAAATGAATTTTTTAATTAACATATGGACATATTGGTGTTTTTTAGCAACTTTTTTAGTTTTTTTAGTTTTTTTACCTGTTAATTTAATTTTAGTTTTTGTTGTTGGTGAAAAAGGTAAAGAAATTTTTGTGCGCTATAATCATTATGTAGGAAATCTATTACTTTTTTTATATGGAATGAGAAAAGATGTTCAAGGGTCCTTTCCATTGACTTATAACAAACCTTGTGTCTATATTGCTAATCATAAATCGTATTTAGATGTAATTATTATAGCTGCACTTGTTCCTCATAAAATTAAATATCTTGGTAAAGCCGAAGTTTTTAATTGGCCTTTAATTGGTTTATTTGCAAGATATTCTGGTCAAATACCAGTTAAACGAGAAGATAAAGAGTCTCGAAATAGAGCCTATGAACTTATGAAAGAGTCTATTGATAATGGTTTTTCTATTATTTTGTTTCCAGAGGGAGGATGGAGAAGTACAGGAGATGAAACATTTCCAAATCCTTATGGCTTTAAAAAAGATAAATTATTAAACCCTTTTAGAAATGGTGCTTTTAGATTAGCAGTTGATAAACTTGTTCCGATAGTTCCCATCGCTTTCTTGAATGCAGGAAAAAGATTTTCATCTAAAACAATGAAAGTAATTCCAGGAAAAATTAAGATAGTTGTATTTGATTTAATATATACCAAAAAAACTGATGATCCTCTAGAACTTAATGTAAAATGTTACAATCTCATACATAAAGCTCTGCAAAAAAAGTAAAATATGATAAAGTGGGAGTTGAAATATTATGATGATTTATCACAGAACTTATTATATAAAATATTAAAAATTAGGCAAGAGGTTTTTATAATTGAACAAAATTGTAATTATTTAGATGCAGATAATATTGACCAACATTCTTATCATTTGATAGGGTTAATTGGCGATGAAATAATTGCATATATGAGAATTATTAAACCAAGTTATGTTTCTAAAGAATTATCTTTTGGAAGAATATTAGTAAAAAAGGAACATAGAGGGGAGGGTATTGGTCGTCAACTTATGAAAAAAGCTATTGATATTTTTTGTACTCAATATAATTCTATTGTGATGTCTGCTCAGCTTTATTTAGTAGGTTTTTATCAAGATTTTGATTTTGTCGTTTATGGTGAACAGTATTTAGAAGATAATATACCTCATATCAAAATGATTAGAAATGGATAAAATTTGTTACAATGGACAGTTTTTAGAAAAAAACGGGTTTTCTATTTCGATTGACAATAGAGGTTTTCGATATGGTGATTCTTTTTTTGAAACAATTAAATGCTATAATGGTAAGCCATTATTTTTTGAAGAACATTATTTTAGAATTGCAGCTTCTTTTTGTGTGTTAAAATTAAATACTCCTTCTTTATTTAAGATTGATTTTTTCAAGTCCTTAATAGAAGATTTATTAATAAAAAACAAATTAAATCATTCTAGTGCTCGTGTCAGAATATCATTTTTTAGAAGTGAAGGTGGGTATTATTTACCTGAAAATCATCAGGTTAATTTCATTATTGAAGCACATTTATTAGAACAAAATGAATATAAATTAAATATAAAAGGTGATTATGTAGGATTATATAAAGAGAATCTCCTTCCTAAGACAACTTTGAGTAATATAAAGAGTAATAATAAACTCATTAATGTATTAGCCTCAATTTATGCAAAGGATAATAATTATGATGATTGTATTTTAATTAATGATAATAAAAGTATTGTTGAGGCTATATCTGGCAATCTTTTTATTTGGCATGAAAATATGCTTAAGACACCAGGTTTAGAGAATGGATGTGTTAATGGAGTCCTTAGAACAGTTTTATTAAATAATCATGAATTAAAAATTAAAGAATGTTTGATTTCTATTTCAGATCTTTTTAATGCAGAGGAGGTGTTTATTACTAATGTTATATGTGGTGTAAAATGGGTTGAAACCATTAACAACATAACCTATTCTAACAATAGGTCTAAAAAAATCATTAAGCTGTTAAATGACACTTATTTAATTTAAATGAAAATCTGATGGGGCAGTTGCCCAAACTTCATATTCTTTATTGATTTGAATTAGAAGATTTGACCAATTCATATTATCTTTCAGTTGATTTAAATCTATATTGTGTTTTATCCATGAGCCTTCATTTATTTCTTGTAACAGTTGATTTTCTTCCCATCCAGTATAGCCTAAAAAGAAAGTGATTTCATTTTTAGATATTTCACCTGATTTTAAACCTTTTGAAACATCTTCAATTTCTCCACCCCAAAACACACCATCTTTTATCTCTTGACTTCCTCTAATAAGGTCAGGATATCTATGGATAAAGAATAAGCTACTTTCATCATCTACAGGTCCACCATATTTTAGATTTATATTGTTGACAGGCAATATGTCTAAAATTGATTCAATCTTATTAGGTGTAATTTTATTCATAATAAAACCAATAGTACCATCATTATTGTGTTCAACAATTAGTATAATAGTTTTTTCAAATCTATTATCTTCCATAAAAGGTTTAGAAATTAAGATTGTTCCTACTGTAACTTCATTTTTCATACTGTTAATATATAAAATATTTTATATTAAATTTAAACTATATAATTTATTGTAATGAAAAAACTAGAAAACATCAGGACTAATTATTCGATCTCTTCACTTTCTAGAGATCAGCTTCTTCAAAATCCAATTGAACAATTTAAAACTTGGTTTAGTGAAGTTGTTGATATAATAATTGAGCCAACTTCCATGACTTTATCTACATATACCATTCAACATGGTTCTCAGAGTAGAGTGGTCCTTTTAAAGCAAATAGATCAAAGAGGGTTTGTTTTTTTTACAAACTATAATAGTTTAAAAGGAAAGCAAATAGCCTTAAATAATAATGTTTCTCTTTCTTTTTTTTGGCCAGAATTACAAAGACAAGTTCGTGTTAATGGTATTGCAAAAAAGGTGAGCAATAAAGTATCTCTTAACTATTTTTCTAAGCGTCCTAGAAACTCTCAAATTTCAGCATGGATGTCTATGCAAAGTGAAGTCATAGAAAATAGAAAAACAATAGAGTCAAAATTTCAAAAATTAAAACAAAAATTTAATAATCAACCTATTCCCAGGCCTCCTTATTGGGGAGGATATATAGTAGAACCTCTTACTGTTGAGTTTTGGCAAGGCAGAGAAGATAGAATGCATGATCGATTCATATATATAAAACATAATAATAAATGGAATATCAGTCGACTTTCTCCTTAATTAGATGTCTTTAAAAGANATTTTATTTATATTATTTTTATTTTTCAAAAAGCCATTGTAAAATTCTTTTGCTGTTATTTCTTTTCCGTTTTCTATTTTTAATTTTTCAATATTAAAGGATGCAATATTATTAGTAATAACAATTTGATTTGTATCAGTTGAGCATATGTAAATATTGCTATTTTTTTGTAGACATGACTCGGTTTTCTTTTTTATATAATTGCCAACTTTTGTAATTATAATATTTTTGACACTTGTTTTTTTCTTACTTTTTATTTGTGTGATATTTTTTTGATATATGATTATACTCGTTTTAATTCCAGGAGGAGACATGCCTCGAATAAAATTGTAGATTTCTTCTAATGTTTTATTTGTCCAAAAAGACTTATCTATTAAACGGTCATGTTTCGTTATTTTCGGAGCATATTTAAGTTGTTGGTTCAATTGGGTGTTTTGTTTTATAGTTGTATATGAACCTTGTGTGATGACTTTAATTGTGTTATACATAATTAAATTACTTTGTTCCATTAATTTATTATGTAAGTCTCCTGCATTCCAATTTTCATCTATGGATATCCTGGATTGCAAAATAATGTCCCCAGTATCGATATTTTCATTTATAAAAAATGTTGTTAATCCTGTTTCTTTCTCTCCATTAATAATAACCCAATTAATTGGTGCTGCACCTCTATAATTTGGAAGTAAAGAAGCATGTAGGTTAATAGTGCCAATTGTGGGTATATTAAACAATATNTTAGGNAATTTCTTGAATGCTACTACTATTATTAAGTCTAAATTCAGTTTTTTTATTTGATTAATAAAATGAGGTTCATCAAGATTACGTGGTTCAAATATTTTAAGACCCAAATTTTTAGCTTCCTTTTTTACAGCTGACTCTTGTGTTTTTTGTCCTCTTCCGGCAATTTTATTAGGAATGGTTAATACCCCAACCAGTTTGTAATTTAAATTGTTCTGATGTTCATAAATAGATTTTAGAGATGCAATTGCAAATTCAGGTGTTCCACAAAAAAGAATATTTTTTTTCATATACTATCTAAAATAAAATTTACTCTTTGATTAATATTGAGTTTAGGTATTTCAATAATATGATAATTGAATTTTAAATAAGTTTTTCTTAAAAATAAATCTATTTTTTCAGCCTCCATATAATCTTCTGGCCTTTCTTCGGTGCTTTTATATATTTCTTTCCAGTTAGGTGCATAGAAAATATTGTTCATATATCTNAATTTCAATATTGTTTCTTCCCATTGTATTGGGTATTTTTCTTCCCAAAAATCCATATATGCAATGACATCAATTATGCTTCTATCAAAAAATATCAATTGATTATTTTGCTGTTTGTTAGAATTGTATTTATAATTATTAATAGATTTATCATGATATTGCTTAATTCGATTTTGAAAAAGNTAATTACTCAATTCTAGTTTAGTAGCTTTTCGATTGATTTCTTGTGGATGAATTTCATCATGAACACAATATCCTTTAAGTTTTAATTTCTTAATAATTGTTGTTTTTCCAGAACCAGGAGGGCCACTTATTATTATTTTTTCATTTTTCATCATTACTAATTTACATTTTATTTATTTTTATCTAATTATTATATATGTCAAATGATTCCTATTAAAGAAACATTNTTATCTATACAAGGNGAGGGCTTNTATGCTGGNNAATCTGCNTANTTTATTCGNACGCAAGGTTGTGATATTGGNTGTCATTGGTGTGATGAGCCTGNATCTTGGAAATTNTCNANAGANAAAGAAAGAACATCAGNNTCNNTAGTNTNAGATTTAATNAAGACAAANACTAAAATTGTGATATTTACAGGNGGAGAACCTCTTATGCATGATTTAACAGAATTTTCCAAAACTTTAACAAAAAAAGGATATCAATTACATTTAGAAACGTCTGGTGCATATCCTTTAACTGGTAAGTGGGACTGGATTACATTATCTCCAAAGAAAGTCAAACCTCCTTTACCTGAAATTTATTCATATAGTTCAGAATTAAAAATTGTGATATATAATCAAAATGACTTTGAATGGGCATTAGAACAAGAACATAAAGTCAATAAATCATGTTTGTTATATCTTCAGCCAGAATGGAGTAAATTAGATGTAATTAAACCCAAAATCCTAGACTTTATATCAAACAATCCAAGATGGAAACTTTCATTACAAATGCATAAATATTTAAATATCAAATGAGGAGTGTACTATTCTTTGGATTTTGCTTATTTGCATTAATGTCTTTTAGTCAAAATAATTGCAAGTATGCCGAAAGAAAATTAAAAAAAATAGAAAAACATATTGTTAGTGGTGAGGTGGATAAAGCTTTACATTTATTATTAAAAGTAGAGAATCTTTGTCAAGACCCTCTGTTTCAAGCGTCAGTTGGTGATATTTATTTTTCTTGCAAAGATATTCATAAAGCATATAGGTTTTATTTGAATAGTTACATGCTCAATGGTTTAAAAAATATCAAAGGAAATTCTATTAATAATTTTTTAAAATCAGCATATAAAACAGGTAATTATAGTGTATTTAACAATGTGGTTAACAATGATACTATTATGTTAAAAATTAATTTAGATACTGATTTAATTAGATTGTTGAAAAAAAACACGTTTGCGTTAAATGCGAAACAAGACTCGGTATTGTTTAATCCAGTTTCTTTGAATATTAATTCTTCTCAAGATGAGTATTTCCCATCGATGCCAATCAATTCAGATATTATTATATATACATATAGAAATAAAGATTTAGAGTTTCAAGATGAAGACTTTTATATTGCTAGAAATAAAGACGGTCTTTGGGAAGATCCAGCTAGGGTTAGCAGTAATATTAATAGTGAGTATAGGGAGGGGTCTTTATCTGTGTCTCTTGATGGTAAAGATGTTTTTTTTGCCTCTTGTCATAGGCCAGATAGTTATGGGGGGTGTGATTTATATTATGCATCATTGATTTATGACACATTATGGTCTAAATGTTATAATTTGGGTCCTGTTATTAACACAAAATATTGGGAGTCTCAACCATCTATTTCTTCTGATGGCAATCTGTTATTTTTTGTAAGTAATAGAGATGGTGGTTATGGCGGTAGCGATATATGGATGTCTAAAAGAATTAATGATAATTGGACAGAGCCTATTAACCTAGGTCCTTCTATTAACACATCGTCTGATGAAGCTACACCTTTTTTACACTATGATAACCAAACTCTTTATTTTTCTTCTAAGGGACATGATGGTTTTGGTGGTTTTGATCTATATGTTACCGAGCTGAACCATACGGGAGGATTTAATAAAATTTCTAATTTAGGATATCCAATTAATACACATTTTGATGAATCAGGATTAATTGTCACAAGAGATGGTGTAACAGCTTATTACAATTCTAATATGGATGACAACTTAAACATCTATTCTTTTACTTTACCTCAAAAAAATAAATCAAACCCTGTTGCGATTATCAATAGCGTTGTAATTGATTCGATAAACAGAAGAGGTGTTAAAGCAAATATTGTAATTAATGAAATAGACAATTTTGTTGAACATAATGTGTCATCTAATGATGATGGGGTTTTTGCTTGTGCTATTCCTATGGAGTCTCACTTTTCTATTACAGTATTAGCAGAAGGATATGACTTCTTTTCATCTAACTATCGTCTTAAAAAAAATGAATACAGTAAAAATATTGAGATTGTACTGAATCGATTGAATATTGGTAATAAAATTAGTTTAGACAATATTTACTATGAATTTGATGATTATTCTTTAAAGAGTGAATCTATGGTAGAGATTGAAAAATTTGCACAGTATTTAATTGCAAATCATAATTTAAAAGTGGAGATAGAAGGTCATACAGACAATATTGGTTCAGAGTCATATAATATAGTATTGTCTAAAAAACGTGCAAAATCAGTTTATGATGCATTGATTAACTTTGGTGTGTCTTTTAAACAATTAAGTTATATAGGTTATGGTTACTCTATGCCTTTGATGAATGAAGATTCTGATGATGCAAGGTTGAAAAATAGACGAACAGAAATAAAAGTAACAGGCACCTATGAATAATAAAATTAAAATTACAGAATGTCCTAGAGATGCTATGCAAGGGTTAGCTCAATTTATTCCTACCATAGATAAAGCAAATTATATTAATTCTTTGATTAAAGTTGGGTTTGATGTTATTGATTTTGGAAGCTTTGTTTCTCCGAAAGCAATTCCTCAAATGAGAGACACAGGTGAATTAGTCGATTTATTAAATATTAAAGAACAAACTAAATTATTATCAATTGTTTTAAATGAGAGAGGTGCTCTTCAAGCGTCTAGATTTAATCAAATTAAAATATTAGGTTACCCACTTTCTATTTCTGAAGTTTTTCAACAAAAAAATTCAAATAAAAATATTGAACAATCTCTTGCTGTCATTGATGATATACAAGATATCTGTCTTCAAAAAAACAAGACTTTTCTTATCTATTTCTCTATGGCTTTTGGAAATCCTTATGGAGAAGAATGGAGTCANCATATTTTATTAANATATATTGANAAGATAGCTAAAAAAGGTATTGATATGGTTTCATTAGCCGATACAATTGGTAATTCTTCTGTTGAGTCTATTAAAGATGTNTANGGTGCTATTTGTCAAAATTTCCCAACGTTAGANNTTGGTCTTCATTTACATTCTAGNCCTCAAGATGTTNTNTCTAAAATTCAATCAGCTTGGGATGCTGGTTGTAGAAAATTNGATGTAGCAATTAATGGTTATGGTGGCTGTCCATTTGCACAGGATCAANTAGTTGGTAATATACCTACNGAACAACTATTAAATTTCTTATCGCATCACAAAATTGANCATTCTTTAGATTTGTTAGCTTTTGAAAGTGCATATAATGAAGCAAAGAAAGTGTTTAATATATAGAGTTGTTGATTAGTGTAATTGCAGNTAGTGCGGCNTCAACACCTTTNTTGCNTATTTTTCCNCCAGAACGATTGATTGCTTGGTTTTGATTCAAATCTGTTAAAACACAAAAAACAAATGGAATTTCAAACAATATATTTAAATCTTTAATTCCATTAGTTANAGATTGGGATATGAAATCAAAATGAGGTGTTTCTCCTTTTATAATACTTCCAATAACTATAACTGAATCTATATCGGATTCTTTAGCCATTTTTTTTCCACCATATATTAATTCAAAACTACCAGGAACTTCAAGNGTTTTAATATNTTCTTTNATTGCTCCATGTTTTAATAACGTATTATAACAACCATCATATAGTCTCTTAGTGATAGCATCATTCCATACGGATCTTACTATACCAAACTTTTTCCCNTTAGCACTATTGATACTTAAATGAGNTAGATTAGCTTTAGTTTTCATGACTTATTTNTCNGNATTACGATATTTAAGTTTGTTTATGTATTTGTCGACTGATTTTGNAATTTCTGAATCTGGATAGTCTTCTTTAATTTTTTTATAGCAATTAATTGCATCATTNTATTTTTCTTCTATTTCATATAATTGTCCACATTTAAATAGTGTAATAGGNGTAATTAATGCATTTTGTTCTATACCAATTGCTTGTTCATAATANTCTACTGCTTCTGTAGGTTGACTTAATTCAGCAAAAGCATCTCCAATAGCAATATGNGCAATTGATAGTAATAATCTGTCATCAGATNTATANTGATCTAGTATTGCTATTGCTTTTTCATATTCTCCAATATTTAAATAAGATATACCTGCATAATACTTAGCTAATGAACCAGATTTAGTATTAGCGTATTTTGATGATATAGAAATTAAACCTTCAAATTTACCTGTTCCCTCTAGTGCAGTTTGAAATGAATCTTTTTCGAAGTATTGTTCAGCGATAAATAATTGATNTTGAGCTTTTTTATTTAAAGGTGCTTTATATAGGTTNTTGTATGAGTAGAACCCTATAAATAGCACNACAAGACCAGCAATGATTGAAAATATAATTTTTCTATTATTTTCAATAAATTGTTCAGTTTTACTAAGACCTTCTTCGATATTTGCAAATTGCTTTTCTGTAGAGTTAGTTTTTTTCATAAAAAATTTNTTTTGCCGCAAAATTAAGTTATTTTATGATATTATTTNNTATAAATAATTATGATTTTAAAATTANTGTCTTTAGTAAACTTTAAAAACCATGAAAGTTTAAAGATNCAGTTTTCACAACATGTTAANTGTTTTTTAGGCGATAATGGAGTAGGGAAGACAAATTTATTAGATGCTATTTANTATTTGTCATTTTGTAAAAGTTATTACAATTCTTTTGAATTTGATAATATTAAGTACGGTCAAAACTTTTTTATTCTTAAAGGTNNTTTTTTAAANAACAACGTTNTGTTGGAGATTAAAGGGTCTTTACAAGATAAGCATAAGCAGTTTAAGTTTAATGATAAAAAATATGAAAAACTATCTGANCATATAGGTAAAATNCCATTAGTTATTATCACNCCATTAGATAGTANNATNGTGCTTGGGGGAGGAGATGAAAGACGAAAATTTATCAATAAATTATTATCTCAACTAGATCNAGAGTATTTGAATAGTTTAATTGCATATAATAGNACTCTCAAACAACGGAATTCATTACTAAAGGATTCCAGAACACTATCNTTAAATGNNGATTTACTTTTAACATATGATAAAACATTATGTCATTTAGGTAATATTATTCATNTAAAACGAAAAGAATGTATTTCTTTAATGATAGATACTGTGCAGTATTACTATGATTTTATAGCACAAAAAAATGAACATGTNGATATTGTTTANAAGTCAGAATTAAATCATCATGCTTTTGAAGAGTTNTTANATAAAAATCGTCAAAAAGATAAAATCTTAATGTTTACAAGNTCAGGTGTACATAGAGATGACTTTNTATTTGAGTTAAATAAACACAGTTTAAAAAAATCAGGCTCTCAAGGTCAACAAAAAACATTTTTAATTGCNTTAAAATTTGCATATTTNGATTTATTAAAATCCAAATTAGATANCACCCCCATATTATTATTAGACGATATTTTTGATAAACTAGATGCTGGTCGAGTTGAACAAATAGTTAGAATTTTGAATCAAAATGAATTTGGTCAAATTTTNATTACCGATACTAGCTTTANACGAATTGATTCTATTATGGATAAAGTTGATAGTAGTTGTAAGTATTTTATNTTTAATAAAGAGGGTTTATATGAAGAGANACTTAAAAAGTAAAAAACTAAATGAATTAATTGGTGATTTTGTGAATGTTGTACAATCAAAGAAGCCNATGNGTTTTGAAGAATTNTGGAAGCAAGTGGTNGGCGAAAAACTTGCATCNGAGACTTATAATATAAGATTTAAGAATAAGACNCTTTATATAGCTGTAAAAAAACCATATTTAAAGAAAGATTTGTNATCGNAAAAAAATACTCTATTACAAAAAATAGGTNCTCTNAACTCAAATATAAAGCANATTNTCTTTGATTAAGAAACGATTTCCTCTGAAGAGAAGTGAAATTNNCCTTCAATTGAAGCATTNATNTCACTATCAGATCCATGTATAGCATTTGCATCGATTGANTTAGCATACATTTGCCTAATTGTNCCTTCTTTTGCTTCTTTTGGATTTGTGTTNCCAATTAATTCTCGAAAATCTAANACAGCATTTTCTTTNTCAAGTATAGCAGCAATGATAGGTCCAGATGTCATATAGTTAACAAGGTCATCAAAGAAAGGTTTTTCTTGATGGATTTCATAAAATAATCTTGCTGACTCTTTTGATAATTTAGTTATTTTCATTGCTACAATTTTGAATCCAGCTTCTTCTATTTTTGCTAATATTAAACCTGAATACCCATTTTGAACTGCATCTGGCTTAATCATTGTAAATGTTCTATTATTATCCATATTTTTTTTGCTCGAATTTAATTAAAAAAATATAATATATCTATATCATATTTTATATTATTTTTGTTTAAATGTTTAGTATAGATTATCCTTTTGTTAAAAAAAAATTATCTGAGAAGAAAAATATTTCAAAAAAAAAATATTAAAAAAAATAAATAATAATGTCT
>PAVX01000040.1 GCA_002713285.1 Flavobacteriales bacterium | reverse complement strand
ATAAGTCAACAAAAAAAAGAATGCGTTCTGACAAAAATAAAAATGAGGGCAATAAGTATCTTCACAAAACTGTTAGAAATGCGATTAGAGGACATTTTTCAGAATCTGATAAAGATAAAGAGAAAAAAGCGCCAAAAGTTCCACAAATTATTTCAATGATTGATAAATTAGAAAAACGTAATGTGATTCATAAGAATAAAGCAGGTCGTTTAAAATCCAAATTAATGAAAAAAAGTAGTTGATCTTACTTTTTGATTTATGGATATATTAATTTATTTAGAAAGCGATAATGCTAGAGTCAAGTATATCTTCGAGCATATCTTTCAACATATTTTGGGCTTAGATATTGTCTTCACTTATGATAAGCATTCTTTTATTAATTCAGAATCTCCTAAAATAAATTATTCAAAAACAGCCTTTTCAAACGAGTTGTTTTTCTATTCGTCAGATTTTCTTTTGAACCACAATTTAAAGAAAGAAGATTTACTTATTAATACTTATAATGACATAAAAATCTTTTTTTTATGTAATGATTCCGCATTGCCTTTTGATCCTTTTTCAGCATCTTTTTATATGTTAAGTCGCTATGAAGAATATCTTTCTCAAAAGAGAGATAAATTTGGTCGATTTTGTGTTGAGGACAGTATAGCTTTTAAAAACAATTTTTTAACCCAACCAATTGTTGATCATTGGATACTCTTTATCAAAGAAAAATTATTGGAAAGATTTCCAGAAATACACATTAAAGAACATCAATTTCAGTTTATAAATACGATAGATATTGATAATGCATATGCTTATTTAGAAAAAGGATTTTTCCGAAGTATAGCAGCTTTTTTTCGAGATGTTTTTCAATTTAATTTAAAGATATTGAGCGAAAGGATCAATGTCCTTTTTTTTCAAGAGAAAGATCCATATGATACTTATGATAAATTATTAAGTATACATAATAAGTATAATTTAAAAACTATTTTTTTCTTTTTATTAGGTGATTATGGACCTTATGACAGAAATATTAATTTTTCAAACATAAAGTTTCAAAATAAAATTAAAGCAATAGCATCTGATTGTACTGTTGGTATCCACACTTCCATGAGTTCTGTTAATAATAGTGATAAAATTATGATTGAAATACAAAGATTAGAAAATATAATAAATCAAAAAATATTTATTAATAGACAACATTTTTTATATTTAAACATGCCATATAATTATCAAAATTTAATTAAATATGGTATTAAACATGATTATAGTATGGGATTTCCTACTCATCCTGGTTTTCGAGCTGGAACATCTTTCCCTTTTTATTTTTTTGATATAGAGAAAAATATTCAAACTAATTTATTAATTCACCCTTTTAGTATTATGGATGTTTCATTAAATTACTATTTAAAATTGAATCCAATGGATGCATTCAAATTAATTAAAAAAATAATTAGAAATATTAAGGATGTAAATGGTAAGTTTATATCTATTTGGCATAATGAGTCATTAAATTATAAAAATCAATGGGCAGGGTGGGATTGTGTTTATGAAGATATGATTAGATTTACTGTTAATGAAAAGAATTAATTATTTTAATAATCATGAAATTGATAAAACTAAATGGGATGCTTGTATTAAAAAATCTATTAATCGACAAGTCTATGCATGTTCTTGGTATTTAGATATTGTGTCTAACAATTGGGATGCTTTGATATATGGTGATTATGAATTAGTTTTTCCAATTGTTTTTAAAAAAATATTTATTTTCAAAAAAATATATCATCCATTTTTTTGTCAACAATTAGGTCCTTTCTCAAGTAATAAAAATTTATTAAGTAACGAAGATTTATTATTAAAGATATTCGAATATCTAAATAAGAATTATAATAAATTTCATTTTTCTATTAATAATCATTGTGCTTTTTCTGTTAAAGATGTAGTTAAAAATCAATCCAGTGTTATTAGCTTGGATCGTATTAATCTTGAATTAGATTTAAAATTGGATTATAAAATGATCTATTCAAATTATAGTCAAAACACTAAACGAAATTTACAAAAAAACACGCATTATAGATTCGTCATTAAAGAAATGAATGATATAGATTTGTTTATAGATTTATACAAAAAGAATGTAGGCTATAAATCAAATTTAAAGAGTAAGCATTATAAGATTATGCAATCTTTAATTAGAACATGTGTAATGAAACAAATAGGACATATGATAGGTCTTTATGATGATGTCAACAATCTCGTAGCATGTGCTTTTTTTGTATCATACTTTCACCGTGATATTTTATTGTTCCATTTTTCTAGTAAAATTATGAAAGTGAATGTTATGGCAATTTTAATTGACAAATATATTTACTTAAATAGCTCAAAGAATAAATTTTTAGATTTTGAGGGGTCTAGCATCCCTAATATTAAGAGATTTTATAAAGGTTTCGGTTCATTAGAGAAGAACTATATACATATTATCAAGTAATATACTAACGTTGCTAAAAACAAGCTATCTAATCTATCTAAGAATCCACCATGCCCGGGCAGAAAAGTCCCACTATCTTTTTGACTGCTAATTCTTTTGAATTTGGATATAAATAAGTCTCCAGAAATACAAGCAATAGAGATTGCTAAACATAGACTAATCCAGTGTATTTCAATATATAGATTGATTAATGATTGAAAATATGTTCCTGTTATTAAGCAAACAATAAAGCTACCAATTATTCCTTCCCATGTTTTTTTTGGAGACACATGAGAGAATGTGCTTTTACCAAGTAATTTACCAATAATATAACCTCCAACATCATTGCTCCATACTTGAAAACATAGTATTAGCAGTAATGGTTTTCCATTGTCGAAATTATAAATAGTAATTAATAAAAAAAATGACATTATTACATAAATGATTAATCCTATTTTGAAATAATAGTAAGGTTTAGAGTTGATTTTGACTAATTCATATAATGCTCCTGCTGCGAGCGTGTAAATAAACATGAGAAATGGTATATTATTATCTTCAATTATCACATAAATCCATACAAGTGCATAGATAGTCCCGAAAAATATTCTGTAAATAGTTTGTTTGTTAAGAAAGGATGTCATGTTGATTTCAATGGCGAAAATCTTCAATCAAGATCACACTTAGGTTTTTTATATTTCCCTCTATGCTAGTTTCATTATTTTTATGATTACTAGTGATTGTGGTAATTGTTGACGGCAGTCCTTCATGTATATATCTTGTATTAATACCAGACATAGCTTCATTTAAATTTTTGACTATTTGAGAACTGTATGCAATTACAATATGTTGGTTAGGTAAATTTTTGATTGTGTNAGGTCCTAATTGTTTTGATGATAACATAATTTTCCCATGGTGTGCAATTAGGTATTCNCAAGACGANATCATAGCATCACATTTGGTGTAATNAGATNGATTNTGATTTATCTCTGCATTTTCTANTAATTCTTGTAAAATATGCTCAGTGCAATATATCAAATTAGTTTGTAGTTTATTGACTAATGCTTTTATAGTTTTAATNAAGTCATCTTTTTTATCGCAATAAAAAAATACACCATTATTTTTNAATAATGTTTTTGCAAATATAACATCAACAGTGTCATTGTGTAGAATTTCAAAACTANTCTGGTCAATTTCATTTTCTTTTTGACCANNTTTNATNCCTGCAGCTATTTTAAGTTTNTCAATAAAATTCATTATTTGCGCAGTTTATTTATGTTAATTTTTTTAGCACTTTTCCATTTTCTTTTNCCCAATGTTTTTTCTAAATCTTCTTNAAATATCACCTCCTTTTTTAATAGTATTTCTGCTAAATTAGTTAAAGCTTNTTTGTGTTTTTTTAATAATNCTTTTGCTCGACTATATTGTTTCTCAATAATNTGTTTAATTTCTTCATCAATTGTTTTTGCGGTTTCTTCACTATATGGTTTATTAAAATATGATTCTTGTCCGCTGGAGTCATAATATGTAATATTNCCAATTTTTTTACTGAANCCATAAATTANAACCATTGCTTTTGCTTGTTTAGAGACTTTTTCNAAATCACTTAANGCNCCAGTAGATATTTTATTAAACATGATTTCTTCAGCTGCTCGTCCACCTAAAGTAGCACACATTTCATCTAACATTTGTTCAACCCTTGTAATTTGNCGTTCATCTGGTAAATACCANGCAGCACCTAATGATTTNCCTCNTGGAACAATNGTTACCTTAANTAATGGAGAAGCATGTTCTAACATCCAGCTCACAGTAGCATGACCAGATTCATGATATGCAATAATTTTTCTTTCTTCTTCTGTCATTAATTTATTTTTTCGTTCTACACCTCCNACAATCCTGTCTACTGCATCAAGAAAATCTTCTTTGGTAATTAATTTTTTATTTTTTCTAGCAGCAATTANTGCAGANTCATTACATAGGTTAGCAATATCTGCTCCACTAAAACCAGGTGTTTGTTTAGCTAGAAAATCCAAATCTAATTTTTTATCTATTTTTAAATTNTGNGTATGAACTAAAAAGATTTCTTTTCTTTCATTTAATTCAGGTAAATCAATATANATTTGTCGGTCAAAACGCCCTGCACGTACAAGCGCTTTGTCTAGAACATCNGCTCTATTTGTNGCTGCAATNACTATTACGTGATGGTTTGTTCCAAATCCATCCATTTCTGTGAGTAGTTGATTTAAAGTNTTTTCTCTTTCATCATTTGCACCAGTTATTTGATTTTTNCCTCNGCTACGTCCAATAGCATCGATTTCATCAATAAAAATAATAGCAGGNGATTTNCTTTTAGCAGTNTGAAAAAGATCTCTTACCCTAGAAGCTCCNACTCCAACAAACATTTCAACAAAATCNGATCCACTTAATGAAAAGAAAGGTACTTTTGCTTCACCTGCTACNGCTTTAGCTAATAATGTTTTNCCNGTTCCTGGAGGCCCTACNAATAAAACACCTTTTGGTATTTTACCTCCTAAAGAGGTGTATTTTTTTGGATTTTTTAAAAAATCNACAATTTCTTGAACTTCTTCTTTTGCNCCCTCTAATCCTGCTACATCTTTGAAGTTAGTTTTTTGTTTGGTGTTTTTATCAAATAATTCTGCTTTAGATTTACCTATNTTAAATATNCTTCCACCAGGACCACCACCACCNGNGTTCATTCTTCGCATAATATANAGCCATATAAATAACATGATAAAAATNGGAATTAACCAACTNATCATTTCTCCAAAAACATCTTTTCGTGTTTCAACATCTGGGAATATTTGATCAATTGAATCAACANGNTGATTATTTANATAAAACTCTTTTAAGTCATTTTCAAATTTCTCTCCACTAGTTATATTAAAATAATAATGAGGNCCCATTTTACNTCTNATCTTATTTTGCTGGNNATTTTTATGTTTANTTTTTTCTAANTTGNCACTTTTGATAAAAACTTCTACAAANTCATTATTTACAATTGTAACCTTCTCAACATCTCCTTCAATNAAAAATTCCGTAAAAAATTGTTTTTTGTTAATTTTTNGAAGAGGATTCGATATNATGTNAAAAAACTGAAGACCNATAAAGAATACTGCAATGATTGCATAAATCCAATAAAGGTTNAATTGNTTATTTTTTTTATTTGACTTTTTCAATTNAGTTTATTTTTTTAATTATTGCATCTCCCCATAATTCTTCTAATTTGTAATATTCTCTAGCTTCATCTTGTAGAATATGAACAACAATATCTACATAGTCGATTAATCTCCAATTTGATGACCGTCCTTCCTCAGACCATATTTTTAAATTAAATTTTTCGAATAATAATTTTCCAATATTATTTGCTATTGCATTAATTTGTGTTTTTGATGTAGCACTACAAATGACAAAAAATGAACAAGGTGAATTCATAATATCTTGCAAGTTAAGGATCATAATATCTCTACCTTTTTTCTCTTTAATAGCTTTAACAATCAAAGTTATGTTTTTATTTTTCTGAATCGAGCTTATTACTATATTATTTTTAATATTATTATTATAAAGATTACAAAAATATAATTTAATTTAATGTATAGTTTAATAATTTTTTTTATCGTCACAGAGTATTTATATGTATAACATGAATAATAGAATAATTTCGTTTAAAGTGTTAAACTCCACCAATGACTATCTTATTGATCTTCACAAAAAATTTAATATCCAGAGTAATTTAGTAATTGTTTCTGATTCTCAGAAAAAAGGTCGCGGAAGAAGGAAAAAGTTATGGTTCTCAGATTGTGATAGTTTAACTTTCAGTTTTTCCATCCAAATTAACAAACATATAAATAGTTTTAAGATTAGTATGGCTACAAGTTTGAGTCTAATTAAATTGTTACATAATAATAATATTAAAGCGATGATTAAATATCCAAATGATATTCTTGTGAAGAATCAAAAGATAGCAGGAATTTTGACAGAAATTATTGCTAATCAAGATAAACGATATTGTATTGTAGGAGTTGGATTAAATGTTAATAATAGATTGTTTCCCGACAATCTTCTTCACGCTGTTTCTATGAAGCAAGTATTATGTCAATCATTAGATAAAAAATCATTACTTAATTCTTTTTTATCACATCTAGAATCATTTTTATTCAGTGATTCGCTTAAGAGTGATTATATAAATCAATTATATGGTGTAAAACAATTTATTTCATGTCTTTATAAAGGATCTTTTTTGCGTATCAAAATTCTAAGTATTGATAATAATGGATTTTTAAAGATTATCACAAAAAACTCGCAAATTAGGACTGTTAAGCATGAAGATGTTCAGTTGATTATTGACTAAACACTAAATTCTTTTTTCCAATTTTCGAGGATAGTTACCTCTTCTTTAGTTATAATATCTTTGTCAATAGCAACCTTCACTAAGGTTTCATAATTACATAATGAAACACATGGTATTTGTATTTTATTTGTGTCAAAAAATCCATATGTAAAAATAGATATTAATCCATTTACTTTGCAATTTGACTCTTCTATTGCTTTGATAGCATTGATACTACTTTTTCCAGTACTAATCAGATCTTCGATTACAATTAGTTTGCTTTTTTCTTTGAGATTTCCTTCGATTTGATTTTGTCGTCCATGTCCTTTTGCTTTATCTCGTACATAGATAAAAGGCAGGTTTAATTTTGATGCTACCATGACGCCATGTGCAATAGCACCTGTTGCAACGCCAGCAATATAGTCAATAGATTGAAACTCTGTATTTATGTATTCGGCAAAAATATTTTGTATTATCGTTCTTTCCTTTGGATGAGATAAAATAATTCTATTATCACAATAGATAGGAGATTTTTTGCCAGAAGACCATGTGAAAAAATTAGAAGGTTGTAACTTTACAGCATTTATATTTAACAGAATTTCTGCTACTTTTTCAGAATGACGTTTATTAATAATCATGTCGCAAATTTATAAAGTTTTTGTAAATAATTGTTTTATTATCTTCTCAGATATTTCTTTTCAACAACAAAAAGTCAAATTGAATCATGGGAATAACTTATGTAAAATCGTAAGTTCACATCAGGATGTTATTAATTTGTTAAATGACAATAATTATGTGTTAAAATTCAATATACATTGTGTATGTAACAATCCAAACACATCATTTTCTTTCTTTAAGTTGCATTTTGATTTCATTATTGCAGCAGGCGGTTTGGTTCAGAATAAAAAAAAAGAATTATTAATGATTTATAAAAACAGTGTATGGGATCTTCCTAAAGGAAAAGTTGAAAATGCAGAGTCTTTCACAGAGGCTGCTATAAGGGAGGTTAAGGAGGAAACCCATGTTAGTCACTTAAGTATTGTGTCGAAAAGTCATTTTTCAACTTATCACATTTATCTCGAATCATCGCAAGCTCACTATTTTTTAAAAGAGACGAAATGGTTTTTAATGGAGACAAAATCGGATGCTGCTTTGATTCCTCAATTTAATGAAGGTATTTCACAGGTTAAGTGGGTTACTTGGAATGAGTTTAGGAGACTATCTACTTATGATTCAATACAATCTGTTGTAGAATATTTTAAGAACCTATGATTAGGTTCCATGTCCTTGTTTATATAATTAAACAACAATTTGAATAATTTCTTTTGGAATAAATTTTGCTAATTTTTCTTGCATGAAAATTTGGGAGCTGTAAGTTTTATTTAATATAATTTCTCTTGTAATAGTGGATGAAATAAAGGCATGTTCTTTTTTAGATAACACAAAACATGTTTCTAATTCACTATCTAGTTCATGGTTAGCAATCGCAATCGATTTTTCATGTTCAAAATCATGTTGATTACGAAGACCTCTAATTATATGTGTAGCATTTTCTTGTTTNCANAANTCAACGGTTAGTCCTTTATATGTTTTAATAATCAGGCCCTTTTTATTTTTTAATGCTAATTGAGTCATTTCTTTACGCTTATCAAGACTAAACATGTATTTTTTTTTCTCGTTAATTCCAATAGCGACTATAATTTCATCAAATAGTTTTAGCCCACTTTCTATCACCCCAATATGTCCAAGTGTTATAGGGTCAAAGCTTCCAGCAAAAACAGCAATTTTATTTTTCATTTTTTAAAAAACTAAAGTGGACACGTCCATATTTTTTCATATTTAAAAAATCAGGATAGTTCTCAAATTTAATAAATCTAGAATGTTCAATTATTATCATCCCATATTTATTTAATATATTTTTTTGTAAAATATTTCTAATAATTTGATCATATTGTTCTTGTGTGTAATTATATGGAGGGTCTAAAAAAATTATATCATGAGATGAGTTTATATATTTTATAAAAGAATTAACGTTGGCTAATTGTGCGATTAGATTTTTAATCTTGAGTTTATCTATTATTTTTTTTATACAATTAATACATTTGATATTGTTATCAACTGCAATAATTTCCTTACATCCTCTTGATGCAAATTCATAGCTAATACTTCCAGACCCAGCAAATAAATCTAAAATAGATTTAGTCTCTAAATCATAATGATTATTTAGGATGTTAAATAAGCTTTCTTTAGCAAAATTAGTAGTTGGCCTAATGTCCAAATTATTAAAATCTATTCGTCGATTTTTATAAATGCCTCCAATTATTCGCATATTAATTGACTAAATAGATTGTGATATTTATGTGATGCTTTTTCCATGATGCTGTCTCCATATAAAAAGTTATCAGGTCTTTCTATAAATACAATTGGAGTATATTTTTTTAATTTCTCAAATAATTTATGATCTATATCCAATTCACTCATGATCCAAATCTTACTATTATTCGATGTGATTGATAAAGTATGAAGACAATTCATAAAATAATATAAAAAATCTTCAGATGTATTAAATTGAAATTTATTATAGAAGTTGAATTTTCCATTTTGGATTAATATGATGTGGAAATTATTGCTATTAACTTGAGCTAAGATTTGATAGGTTTCTAATTGACTCCGACTTAGTGCATAGTCTACCAACAGGGATGCCGTATTTTTAATTTTTATTGACTTAAATTTTCTTATTAATAATGATTCTAAATTTGTATTAATGCTAAATATTGAATAGCAATCTGAAAATTGTTGTTTAATATATTTGGTTTCACAAGCAATGTTTTTTTTTGAGGTAAAATTTAAATAATTATTTATCTGTTTTTTTTCAAAAAGTACTTCTGGAATAAAAGTGGATGTTTGCGAGTCGACAACACACAAAGTGTGCTTATATGTGTTTTGAATATTAGAGTCAGTATTAAGAATTGTTTCAATATCTTTTAAAAAATTCTCTTCATCCCATTCAATGGGGTATCTCTTTACTTTTTCAAAACAATTATTATGTGTGTTAAAAATTGAATATGAAAAAGAATGACTATCTAAATGAATAATTAATTTCAAGTCATTCATCACCATTTCAACTACTTATTGCCAATTACCATTTAAATTTGCCTCAATCATTGAACCTATTACTAAAGGTTTTGTAATGTCATAGGGTTTTGGATCTTTTGCTTCAAAAACAGGAACATCTATTTTTGATTTATTAATCACACCAGCTCGTAGTTCAAATTTTACTTTATTTATTGGAGGGACATATGCTAATGAATCAATNGGGTACTGTTTTGTAAATAATGAATCTAATATACTTACTTTACCTAATGTGTCTATTAACATAGTGTCTTTAAATTGAGTTTCCCTATATACAGTATTATAGTATTCTACCAGTGTATCTGTTTTTTGAACCAAAACAAATGAATCTGTTTTCACAAACATGATTAATTCATCAAAATCATTCGTGAATTGTCCGGTTTTTTCTTTATATGCTAATTGTGCACTTCTAATATCAATTAATTTGTCTTTGATAAAGTCGTATCTGTAATTTGTTTCGTTTTCAAATTTAATGGGGTCTAGTATAATTTTTATTAACAACGTAGATAATATGAGAATAATCAAAGAGAATGTGATTTTTACAGATTTTTGATTCTTATCAAAAAACGTAATAAGCTTTAATAAGAAGTTGTTTTTATATGTAATTATTTTCGATATAAAGCTATAATTCATGGTGGTAAAAATTTTATATCTCAAATCTACAATTTTTTAAATAAATAACTACACAAGTAGTTATACTTTAAGCACCTATATCTATAATTAATTGTATCTATTATTTATAGTTTTGTATACTTTAAATATTTTTATTTAAATTCGCTCATTAGTTTTTAAAAAAAATATTTTGAATATGAGTAAAGGTAAAATAAAAGTTCAAGCAGAAGACATTTTTCCTATTATTAAAAAGTTTTTGTACACAGACCAAGAAATTTTTTTAAGAGAATTAGTTTCTAATGCTGTTGATGCAACAACGAAATTGAAAAAATTATCTTCTTTAGGTGAAGTTAAAGGTGATTTAGGTGACTTAGCGATAGAAGTTGTTGTTAATAAGACAGCTAAAACTATTTCTATTATTGATAAAGGAATTGGTATGAGCGCAAGCGAAGTCAAGCAATATATTAATCAGGTTGCTTTTTCTGGTGCTGAAGATTTTTTAAAAAAATATGAGGATAAAGATGATAAGTCAGGTATTATAGGCCATTTTGGTCTTGGTTTTTATTCTGCATTTATGGTAGCAGATAAAGTTCAAATTTTAACAAAATCTCATTCTGAAAAAGAGAAAGCTTGTTTTTGGGAGTGTGATGGAAGTCCAGAATATACTCTGAAAGAAATTAAGAAAGAAGATCGAGGTACTGAAATTATTTTNTTTATTTCTGAAGATGCTAAAGATTATTTAGATGATTCAAAAATCTCAACTTTATTAAATAAATATTGTAAATTTTTACCAGTCGAAATCAAATTTGGAACGAAAACAAAAAAAGAAAAAAATGAAAAAGATGAAGAAGTCGATATAGTTGAAGATAATATAATTAATAATCCTCGTCCTGCTTGGACTATGGCTCCAAAAAAACTGAAAGATGAAGATTATAAAAGTTTCTTTAAAGAACTTTATCCATTTAATTTTGAGGAACCATTATTTCATATTCATCTTAATGTAGACTTTCCTTTNGAACTTACTGGGATTTTATATTTCCCAAAGATTAATCCAGGAATGGATTTGAATAGGCAAAAAATTCAATTGTATTGTAATCAAGTATTTGTTACTGATTCNTTAGAAGGTGTGGTTCCTGATTTTTTAGCTCTTTTACAAGGAGTCATTGATTCCCCTGATATTCCATTAAATGTTTCGCGATCCGCATTACAAAGTGATTCAAATGTCAAAAAGATTTCAAGTCATATAAGTAAGAAAGTGTCTGATAGGTTAAAAGATATGTTCAAAAAAGATCGTTCAGAATTTGAAAAAAAATGGAGTGACATGAATATTATTATTGAATACGGCATGCTTTCTGATGATAAGTTTTATGAGCGATCACAAGAGTTTGCTTTATATAAGACGGTGGATGACAAGTATTATACTTTGCAAGAGTTTACAGATNTNATTAAAGANAATCAAAAAGATAAAGATGGAAAAACGATATATTTATATACTAATCATTCTGATGATCAACATATGTATGTTTCTAGGGCACAAGATAAAGGTTATCAAGTCTTAGTTTTAGATAGTCCAATTGTTTCTCACGTAATACAGAAATTAGAATCAAAGTTAGATAATTCTTCTTTTGTTCGTGTGGATAGTGATACTGTTGATAATTTAATTAAAAAAGATTCTAATATTGAGTCTGTTCTTTCAGAATCAGATCAAAAAAAATTAAAACCTTTATTTGAAAAAGCATTACCCTCAGAAGGGTTTGTTGTAAATTTTGAATCGTCAAACCCTAAGTCATCACCAATCTCTATTACACAATCAGAATTTATGAGAAGAATGAAAGAGATGAGTGTAACTGGAGGCGGACCTATGATGGGCATGAATAATATGCCGGATTCATATAATTTAATTATTAATACTAATCATCCATTAATAAATAAAATTTGCAAATTAAAAGGAAGGAAAAAGAGTGATTTGATTCAAAGTTCAATTAATTTAGCGTTGCTTGCTCAAAATTTATTAAGAGGAGAGCAGTTAACGAAATACATTGAAAATTCTTTTAAAAATTTAGGAAATTAAATTATTGGTCCCGAACCAATCAATTCATTCTTCTTGTACCATGCAGCAAATTGTCCTTTAGCAATGCTACGTTGTTCTTTAGCAAATGCTATATAAAGGTATTTTTTTTTCATTATTAATCTTGCTTTTTGTAGACTTTGTCTGTGTCGTATTCTTACTTGGTATTCTCTTATTTCAGAGCTCTCCATTTCTTCGTGTTTTTTTAACCAATTAATGGATGATGCAAGTATTTTAAGATTATTTCGGAATAAGCCAGGATGATTAGAGCCCATTCCTACATATATGACATTTTTTTTAACATCAGTTGAAATGACAAATAAAGGTTTTTCTTTTCCGCCGATTTTTAATCCCTTTCTTTGTCCAATTGTAAAATAATGTGCACCATCATGGCGCCCAATTTTTTTACCTTGTGAAGGTGAGTATATTCTTTCATTCCCAAAACCTACTTCTTTTTTATAAATATCAGAATTTGCATTTATTTCAATTATATCTCCTTTGCGACTTTTTATTTGATGCTGAAGAAAAACAGGAAGTTTAATTTTTCCAACAAAACATAATCCTTGCGAATCTTTCTTTTGTGCTGTGATTAAATCATTTTTTTTCGCAATTTGTCGAACTTCTTTTTTTGTTAAATGTCCAATTGGAAATATTATTTTTTTGAGTTGTTCCTGAGTAATTTGACATAGAAAATAACTTTGGTCTTTTACTCGGTCTTTGCCTCTATGCAAGGTGTGTCTTTCGGGAGCGATTTTTTTTATACAATAATGACCAGTTGCTATATAATCAGCATTTAATTGCATAGCATATTTTAAAAAAACATCAAATTTAATTTCTCGATTACAAAGAATGTCTGGGTTAGGGGTGTACCCTTTTTTATATTCTTGTATCATATAATCTACAATTCTCTCTTTATATTCTTTGCTTAAATCTATGATTTGAAAAGGTATGCCTAATTGATCGCAAATACCCAATGCATAATTACTATCTTCAGTCCATGGGCATTCATTATTTATAGTGAGTGAATCGTCATGCCAGTTTCTCATAAATAGTGCAATTACATCATAGCCAGCATTTTTTAAAAGCAAGGCTGCTACACTAGAATCTACTCCGCCGGACAATGCTACTACAATTCTATCTTTTTTTTTCATCGTAATTAGAGTAAAATCTCAATTATAGACAATTTTAGTTTATTCAAGTTTTATAATAATAATAATAATAATTAAATTTACTTAATAACCTTCAAAAAATAACTTACTATGTATCTAAGATTTTTAATGCTTTGTGTTTTTATCTTTATTTTTTCTTGTAGAGAGACAGTGTTTAATGCTGGTTTAGAAAATAGATTAATAGCAGTTATTGATATGGCTCCTGAACCTGGTGCCTATGGTGCTAAATTAGACTTCACTTCTGATGAAGAGACAAGTAGTTGTGTAGGGGATAATGACTATGTTACGTTAGATAAGTTTACAGATGGTTCAGACGATAACACATATTATACTATTACGATTGATGCGAAAGATCATTATAAAACTGAAAATAATTGCACGCAATATGGATGGTCTGTAACGAATCAAGAATCAGTGAAGCATCAATTAAAAATTGTGATTTATACCCAAGAGATTAGTGAGCAAATGTATATAGGCGGCAGTCGATTTTTGGACCATCCTGATGAGCCCACTAATCAAATTTCAGCATATTATTTATTAGAAAGAGATGAAAATGGTAATGATAATAGTGGTAATGGTGTAGCATATTATGGTGATGATGCTGAAATAGATATTGTGGAATTAGATTTAGCTAATGGGCTTATTACAGGCTCATTAAATGTAACTTTATTTAGAGGTAATCATGCACCAAGTAGTATTACTGGTGTAGACAATCCTTCAGATCTTAATGATTTAGATTTATTCAATCCTGCTATTGACGATCCTATTTTTGATTATAACTTAACAGACTCAATAAGAATTGAAGATTGTATTTTTCAGAGGGTCACAGTAATTAATAATATTTAAATTTTATCCTCCTCCTTTTTGAATTAATCTAATGATGCCATTTGCGTCGAAATCAGATCGCATATTAAATTCTTTTTTCACTCCATTATCATATTCTAATTTGACTGTTGCTGTATTAGGTGGTATTTCTCCTAAATTTTCTGCATGAAATATGATTTCATTTGCTTCGTTTTTCTTGAGTGGTAATAAAATTGTTTTTTCCACTCTAGTTAAATGATAATCTTTCAACACCCATTTCCCATTAAAATTAATCGAAAGAGTATCTCCATCAATTTTCTCATCATCCCATATGTGAATTAGTACATAGCGAGAATTAATTTCAAATATTTTTTCATCTTGCAGCTTTCGTTCTTGGATTACTAAAGGGGTAAAGTCAACTTCTTGAATAGCCATGAGTCTATGTCTTTGATTCATGTCTGCACTTACTAAGAATTCCTGGTTTAAACTTGATAAAAATGTATTTACCACAATCATATTTTCACTATATTTTTTTTCAAGTTTTATTTCNTTTAAGTTAATAACCAATGGTCTGTCATTATAATATCCAGATAAAATAATTTCAGAATGTTGATTCATTAATAATTTGTTATATGCATTTTTAGCTCGTATTTCTGTTAAGGGCGTGTTATTGGTTAAATCCCAGTAACTAATTATTCCATTTTCACTCCACGAAATCAATGTGTCACCAGAGTAAATATCAATTTTTAAAAAGTGACTACTATAGGGATTTTTTATTTCATTTATTATTTCCCCATTTTTTAAAGAAATTATTTTGATTGATTCTTGGTCACATGTAATGATATTTTTTTGATTTTTTGAAAAAATAGCATCATTAATACTATGTTTGATATTTGCAACTTCGATCAATTCCTGATTTTTTCTACTTTTTTTCAATATTGAACCATCATCTGTACATATTAAATAATCGTTTTGATTAGGATTAAATAATGCTAACATTGGAGTTTTATTAATTTTAACAGAATCAAGCATTTTATTAGAATAAAATGACCATAGCTTTATTGTAGAATCTTTAGAGCATGTTAAAAATTGATTTTTTGTATTATGAAATGTGATATTATTAATTAATTTTTTATGTGCATGTATTGTCCGAATTAATTTTTGTTCTTCTAGGTCCCATAGGTTTACATTGCCTTTATAATCCCCACTCATAATTAATTTCGGGTTTGGTGTAAAAGAAATAATTTCAGATTTGTGAGTATATCCTATGAAGGATTCTATGAGCTCTATTTTTTGTGCATTTAAGTAAATAGTACTGAATAAAAAGATGTTTAGAATAACTTTTTTCATAATTTGTCAAAAATATATAATTATTTGGTATGAATAATTATATATGTTTTTTTTTATAAACACCTTTTGGTATGGTATTTGTATAGTTAGTAGTTAGTGTAATTTATTTGTAAATGATTTATAAGATATTTATTGCTGTTTTTACTATTTCTTTTTCTCATGTTGTGGCTCAATTAGAGGTGAATACAGTGAGTCAGATTGATAATGATTTGGAAAACTTACTTATCTCAGAATTATTTGGTTGTAGTGTCGAAATTAATAACATAGAATATATAGGTCATTCAGAAGCATTAGGTACATTTAACTATACGCCAAACTCTATGTGTTCTGGTAATTTTGGACTTGACAGAGGTGTCTTAATGACTACCGGTATGATTAATTATGCAGTGGGCCCAAATAATAATGGCGATGACGGNGAAGAGTGGAATGTGGAATATGAAGATNCTTTNTTNCACAATTATTTAATTGAGCATCAGGTNATTACTCCTAGTGTAGATTTATTTGATGCATGTGTTCTTGAATTTGATATTTCATCNACNTCATCACTATCTATTGATTTTGAAGTTATTTTTGGATCTGAAGAATATACAGAATGGATGAGCCCATTTTATGCAGATGCATTTGCTTTTTTTGTAACCGAAATCAATGGTGATATTGATCCATATTTTAATGAAAATCCTATCAACATTATGGAGACAGATGATATTCTTAATGTACCAGACTTAATAAGTTGTGAAATTGAGAATAAGCCTATATCAGCATGGACAATCCGACCAGAATCTGATGTGTTTGGTATGCCAGGATTAAATGAATGCTTATATATAGATAATGAAAATGGTGCATTTTGTGATGCTATTGGCTATGACGGCTATACTATCCCTATGTTATTTAACTTATCACTTGAGCCATCAGCAAATTATCATATCAAAATGGTGATTATCGATGGTGTTGCTGATTATTTTGCAGGACTTGATTCCGGTGTTTTTATCAAAAATAGCAATCTGTCAGAGGGGGTAATTGCCGATGCATTATTNCCATTGTTTGACATTAATATTGCGGGTNATACAGTGTCATTTAATCAAACTAATGTTTTAGCTAATGGCATTGATTACACTTGGGATTTTAATGGAGACGGGATTGTAGATTCGAATGAAATTAATCCTATTTATATATTTGATTCACCGGGTAATTATACCGTTAATTTAGATTATATAGATGTTTGTACAGGAATCGTATCATCTGTATCATATGACATTATTATTGGTGGAACATATAGTTTGTTATGTGAATCAAGTCCTCTAATTTCAGTTTTNCCCAATCCAGCTCAGGATAATCTCTATATATCACTTGTTAATTTAACTTCAGAATCTTTAATTCAAATCTGTGATTTATCAGGTAGAGTAGTGTATCAAAATGTAACAGGTAATAATTTTCATTCCATTGATTTAACCAGTNTTTTATCTGGGATTTATTATGTTGTAATTGATAATGAATTGAATAATATTAACTATATCGAAAAACTTCTCATTTTTTAAGCTTATTATTATGTATAAAGATTCTATTTTTACATTAGAACAATTGTTCCAAATTAAATTTAAATTATTTATGAATAAATTAATTAATATATTATTGATATTTTTTATATCAACATCTTGTTTGTTCTCTCAAGAGAATGTATTGCCAAAAGGTTTTGATTCTTTAGAGGAGGATATGATGGATATATATCTTGCTAATCTTCCCTCTTCTCAAGATGTTATCACCGAACCACCTTTATTTTCTGTTCGAACTATGGCTGAATGGGAAGAAGTACAGGCATTGACAATTTCATGGGAAGGATTTGAACCAATCTTAACAGAAATTGTACGAAATTCGGTTAATCAATGTAAAGTAATCATTGCTTGTGATAGTCCTAATCAAGTCGACAATTATTTACAAAACAATAATGTTGAAACATCCAATGTGGAATATTTAGATATATCTACAAATAGTATATGGATGAGGGATTATGGTCAAAACACAATTTATAAGAATGATGTGGACTCAATTATGTTAGTTGATTGGATATATAATAGGCCTAGACCTGATGATGACTCTTTTCCAGAATCACTAGCTGAGTATTTAGATTTTGATTTATATCAAACATCTGTCAATCCTTATCAATTGGTTGCTACAGGTGGTAATTTTATGAGTGATGGATTTGGGACAGCATTTTCATCTAATTTAATTATTGATGAAAATGATGGTAGTGGGCCTTATAATAGCGTTAACTACCCTAATCATTCAGTAGATGAAATAGATGAAATTATGCATGATTTTATGGGNATAGAAACATATATTAAAATGCCGGTATTACCATATGATGCAATTCATCATATTGATATGCATATGAAGNTNTTAGATGAAGAGACATTATTAGTCTCGGAATATCCTGAAGGAATGTCAGATGGCCCACAGATAGAGGAAAATTTACAATATATATTAAATAATTTCACCACTAAATGGGGGACTCCATTTAAGGTTATAAGAATTCCAAGTCCACCTAGTACTAGTGGAGCTTACCCAGGTTCACAATCATTTAATCCAACAGATGGCTACTATCGAACATATACAAATTCAGTTTTTGTTAACAAAACTGTTCTTGTACCTTTTTATANAGAAGAGTATGATACAATTGCACAAAGGATATATGAAGAAGCNTTACCAGGATATAATATTGTTGGTATTGATTGTGATNATAGTGGTAATAATATTATTTCTTTGAGTGGAGCTATTCATTGTATTACACATTCTGTTGGGGTTAATGATCCTCTTTTGATTTCTTATAAAAAAATTGAAGATTATTGTCCTACAGCATCACCATATGTAGGATTAGAAGCTTTAGTCAAACATCAATCAGGTATTAGTGAAGTGTTTTTTAATTTCAGGTATGCAGGTGATAATAACTTTACATCTGTCAACATGCAAGATCAGGGGGATGGTCTTTGGAATATTACTATGACATTTGATGAACTAACAGAAATCGAGTATTATCTGCATGCTATTGCTAATAATGGTAAAGAGCAATATCGTCCTATGACAGCGTTAGAAGGTGGCTTAAATAGTTTTATGTATAGTTTGGAGGAATGTGATGACTCCGAATGTGTCTCAGAATTAAATCCTAATTGCACCTTTGACGATATTTGGGAACCTGTCTGTGGTTGTAATAATATTACATATAGTAATTCAGGAGAAGCCATATGTAATAATATATTTGAATGGATAGATGGTCCATGTGATGGANCTATCAACCTTGATGATTTACATTTAGNAAATAGNAAATTNTTGAAAATTGTTGANNTTACAGGTAAAGAGGTGANNTCTATGTATAAGACACAAGTTTTATTTTTCATATTTAATGACGGAACAATTGAGCGAAAAATTATTAATTAACTACCTTTAATATATTATATGAAGCAATTTTACTTTTACATTATTACTGTCTTTTTTTATTTAGGATCTTTTGCACAACCTAATTTATTTCAAAAGTCCGATGATCAAATTCCATTAATGACAAATGGTGTGAGTAGTCAAATGTCTATTTCATTGAATATCGATTACTTCAATTCTATTAAGCTTGTTAATCCATGTGATTTTAGTATAGATTTCCCATTTTTTAATAATACCTCTATTAAGCTGGATTTAGAATCATTTAATACTTATTCAAATGATTTTCAATTATTAAGAAGTACTGAAAGTGGCTTAATATACGATAGCTATCAGCCTGATATCAAATCATATAGAATAAAGGGAGAAGATGGATGGAGCGGAAGTATATCATTTATGAAAAATTATTTAATTGGTGTTTTAAAGAAGAATGGTGAAGTTTATGAGATTAAACATGTTAATAACAACATATATGTTTTATTTGATGTTAATGAAAGTATTGCAGAGTCAAATTTCTCTTGTCAAACTAATACGGCTGATATAACATTACCAAGTAGTAATTCAGCAGTACAAATGCAAGGAGGGACAGAATGTCTAGAAATGGGGATTGAGATAGACTATTATACATTTACTCAATTTAATGATAATTGTTATGATGCTGTTGAATGGGCTTTAGCATTGCTTGCTGGTGTTAATGAAATCTATATGTCAGAACTTAATGATATAGTTACNTTACAGGCACGNTATGTAAATGTCTGGGAAGTAGTTGATAATTANGACCCTTATAATGATTGTGGTGATATGTTAGATGAAATGCCTAATTATTGGAATAATCCACCATTTAATGAGATATATCAAGAAACAGATTTGGTTCATCTTTTTAGTAGAAAAAATGCTAATGGTGGAATTGCTTGGTTAGGAGCTCTTTGTCAAGGTCAGTCAAATGGAAGTTTTGGTTTTGGGGTGACTACAGGTTTAAATACCACACTAACCTATGATTATCCCGATAATACACCATATAGTTACAATCTGTCATATTTGGGCCATGAAATAGGTCATAATTTTGGCGCACCACATACACATAATTGTGATTGGGATGCTGATGCTTCGATTGGTTTTCCTGGGGGAGCTATCGATGCTTGTGCAGATGTAGAAGGTAATTGTTCTAGCCCTAACAATCCTCCAAATGAAACGTGGCAACAAGCAGTAGGAACAATTATGAGTTACTGTGATTTAGGATCTGTNGGTATTACATTAGAATTTCATTCAATTGTNGAAANTCAAGCTTTNATTCCNGGTGTGAATGGTTCTAATTGTTTAACTACATGTGATGATATTGAAACAAGTTGTGGAAATTCTGTGTATGGTTGTACTGATTTAATTGCTGAGAATTATAATCCTAATGCTAATATAGACGATAATTCTTGTGAATACATATATGGTTGTATGAGTCCTAATGCTGATAATTATAATTCAGAGGCAACTATGGATGATGGTTCTTGTGTCTGTTCTGGTTCTATTGATTTGTATATTGAAACAGATTATTATAGTAATGAAGTTAGTTGGGAATTACTTGATGAAAATGGCTTAATTATTGATTCTGGAGATAATTATTTTCAGGGTGGTCAAATTATAGAATCATCATATTGTTTAGCTGAAGGATGTTATCAGTTTAATATTTATGATGAATGGGGAGATGGGCTTAGCTCTGATCAGACTGCAGGGAATGATCCTAATTATTACATATATCATGATAATCCACTGTGTGTCGATGGAAATATTGTTGCTGGCACATATGTGGTTGAGATGGATAATCCGGATTTTGGAACAGAATCTATTAATGAGTTCTGTTTAGTTATTTGTGATTCTGATAATGATTGTGATGGAATTTGTGATGAAATTGAAATCTATGGCTGTACTGATTCCAATTATTTTGAATATAACTCAGATGCAACAGAGGATGATGGTTCTTGTTTTACCTTCATCATTGAAGGTTGTACAGATGAGAATGCATGTAATTATGAGCCTGAGAATAATCTTGATAATGGTTCTTGTGAATTTCCACCAACTAACTTTGACTGTTTTGGTAATTGTTTAAGTGATATTAATAATGATGGTATTTGTGATTTATTTGGTTGTATGAATGCAGATGCATGTAATTATAATGAATTAGCCAATATAGATGATAATAATTGTGAATTTCCTGAGATTAATTTTGATTGTGCTGGTAATTGTTTAATTGCTATAGATTGTAATGGACTATGTGGTGGAACTTCTGAATTAGATGATTGTGGTGTTTGCGATGGAGATAATACTATTTGTCTAGGGTGTACAGATTTAACAGCATGTAATTATGATAATACGGCTTTGATAGATAATGGTAATTGTGAATTTCCTGAGATTAATTTTGATTGTGATGGTAATTGTGTAATTAATATCGATTGTGCAGGTATTTGTGGTGGAGCTACAACATATGATGAATGTGGTGATTGTGGAGGTCAAGGTCCATTAGAGTTCTATGATTGTGATGATAATTGTTTGTCAGATATAGATGGTGATGGTGTCTGTGATCAACTAGATAATTGTATTGAAGATTATAATCCTGGTCAAGCAGATAACGATAATGATGGCTATGGAGACGAATGTTCTTGTCAATATCTTGACATTCTTGGAGAGATAGTGGTAGAATCTGGGTCATATGAAATTTATACATTGTCAATAAATATAGATAATATGGCGGCTTGGCAAGTTGATGGTGGTAATATAGTTTGGAGTTCTGCTACTGAACCAAGTATTGGTATTCAATGGTTAGAGCCAGGTGTAGGAACAGTGAGTCTCATTCAGTATTATGGTATCAATGAAACATGTGTAATCGAATTTGATGTCACCATTATCCCATCTTCAACAGATTTGTCAGAAAATTTAATTGGACCAAATAAAATTATTGTCACCACAGACATATTAGGAAGAAATAATAATCAAAATAATAATCAAAATAATAATCAATATATATTTTACATCTACGATGATGGTAGTGTAGAAAAAATATATCAAATAAATAAATAATTATGAGAAATATATTAATGCTTTTTATTTTTATTGGTGGGTTTTTAAATGCTCAACATCAAGTAGGATCTACAACATTAGAAGAGCGAGAAGTGGTCGATGGGTTAGATGTTCCATGGGAGATTAAATGGGGTCCAGATAACTTTTTATGGGTCACTGAAAGATCGGGACTAGTAAGCAGAATTGATGTAGAAACAGGTGAAAAATATATAATTTTAGATATTTCAGATGACATTTATGATTCCAATGAAGCAGGATTGTTAGGCATGGAAATTCATCCAGATTTTAATAATGGTTCACCATATGTGTTTTTAGCATATACGTATGTTTCTCAGGGGGCTAAAGAAAAGATTGTTTATTATGAGTATGATTTTGATGCTGATGCATTAATTAATGAAGAAGTTCTTTTAGATGGTATTGATGGAAATAGCACCCATATTGGATGTCGATTAATGGCTCTAGATGATTTAACTATGTTAATCACTACAGGAGATGCGCAGGAATGGTTATTATCAGAAGATGTGACTGAATTAACTGGAAAAACACTACGCATGAGTATTAATATGAATGATGTAACTGTTGGCCAACCTCCATTAGATAATCCCATTTCAGGTAATTTAGTTTGGAGTTGGGGGCATAGAAATGCACAAGGATTAGCGATGGGGCCAAATGGTATCATATATAGTTCTGAACATGGCCCTAGTAATGATGATGAATTAAATATATTAGTAGCTAATTCAAATTATGGATGGCCAAATGTTCAGGGTTATTGTGATAATCAATGGGTTGATTATGGATATGCCGAATATTTAAGTGGTAATTATACAGAGATAGATTATTGTAATGATAATAATGTAGTTGATGCAATATGGAGCAGTGGATCTACTACAATAGCACCGTCAGATATTATTTGGTATGATCATCCTTCTATTCCTGAGTTTCAGAATTCACTTTTAATGACAGTATTGAAAAATAAAATGTTAGTTAGATTTGAATTTTCAGACGATGGTCAAGAAATGACAAGCTATACTGAGTTGTTTAATAATGAGTGGGGGAGACTGAGAGATATTTGTGTAAGCCCTGATGGTAAAATATATCTTGCTACTAATGGCTACTCTTGGCCAAGTCAAGGCCCTAATGAAATTATTGAGTTATATAATCCAGATTTTGATTATACAGTAGATTTAATAGATTATAGTATTAATAGTAAAGTTTTATATTCTTTTGATTATTTAGGAAGAAAAGTTGAAAAAAACAAAGCGGGCTTTATCATTCATGTATATGATAATGGTAAAGTGGAAAAAGCATATGTTTTACAATAATATTTATTTTATTTGATATATTTTTTCAACAGTACCATCATTGAATATTTTTGCATTGAATCCTTTATCATGAGTATCTCTACCTAGCATATCAATGGTTTTAATTAATGATTTTGTTTCATTTTCAAACTCATCGACATCAATTGGCCATGCGGCTATTTGCATAAAAAAATCCCATATCTGTTCATTAGCAAACTGTGGCCAGGTATGCCCCATACCATTTGCTACATATAATCTTAATTCAAAAGATGTATTGGAAATACACTGAAAATATTGAGTAACATCTGTTGAGTAATCAAAACCAAAATTATTTGTTTCATTTTGAGAACAGCCATGTAAATCACTCCAATAATCCATAATTGTATATATATCGGGAGCTCCTCCCCACCCTTCTTCAACATATTGCATTGAGCCATCCATTGGTACTACATCATCATTTGTTCCACTGATTTGCATAACAGGAATTAAAGTTGAGGGATTACATTCTTGCCAGTCAGGACCACTCATAGTCCCAGTTACTGAAGCAATTGCTTTAAAAGTTTCAGGTGCATTACATGCTAGTGACCAACTCATATATCCTCCATTTGACATTCCACAACTAAATGTTTTATTGGGCGAAAGATTATATTCTTCTTGTAATGAAACAGCTAAATTAGTGAGAAATCCAAGGTCATCTACAGTGGTCATAGATTCATTAAAGTTTGCATTCCAATGGTTAGTACCAAAATTATCTTCTAATCCATTAGGGTAACATATTACAAATCCGTGTGTGTCAGCTTGTTCTTGTAATATCCCTATCATATCACTACCTGTGCCCCAGTATCCATGTAAAACAAAAACTAAAGGAGCATTTTCTGGCAAGATTTCAGGCACATATAAGAAATATTCTCTTTGTTCCTTGTCCCAATCAAATAACAAGGGAACTATGCATGACCCGTTATCTATAGTCGCAAGTTCATTATAGTTTTCCGCCTCTGGATTGGTGCATCCTGGAATTTCCCATTCACAAGGGTCAGTATTTACTTCGAATGTCCAAAATCCCCAAGTTCCCTCTGTTAGTTCATATGTGTCTGGTGATTTACTATTGTTTACATTTACAACTATATAGCCATCATTCCAGCCATCTCCATAACTATCATATCCTCCAATGATATAGCATCCATCACTGGGTAGACATGCTTCAAAGCTAATTGTTTCATAATTATTATTTCCTATAAATGAGGCAAGAGCATTCTCCTCTTCAGGACCAATTTCCATCCACGTATTGTAATCCCATAAAGCCCAAGCCATTTCATAAGCCCATTCACCAGTCGTACTTGATATAGATATAAAATTTTCATTTTCATCACATTGTGCAAAAGATAAAAATGGAATAATAATTAAAAGATTTAGTAAAGTTTTTGTTTTCATAGTATGGGTTTGATTCTATAGATTTTTTCGACGCTACCATCGTCATAGATGTCGATATTAAGGCCTTGCTTTGAACTATTTCTTCCTAAAATATCAATTGTTTGCATTAGGTGTTTTTTAGAGACTGTTATTTCTTCAATAGCCACAAATGCCTCTTCATTAATTAATTCAGGTCTAGCGATCTCTAAAATATTTCTCATTACATTAATTTGGCCATTGGTAAACATGTTAAGACAGTTGTCGGGGCTATAATCCATGTAATTCTCTACCATATCTGGCAAATCTTCTCCACTGGATCCAAAAGTATCTCCTGAACACGTATTTTTATTGAAATCACATATATATCCTGCCTGATCACTAGCATTGGGAGTATCTGATATACCATCATCTAAACTACATCCATCATCACCAAAAAAAGCAAGAGCATCACCCCATGTATGTCTTAATCCTAAATAATGGCCTACTTCATGAACTGCTGCTCTCCCTTCATTATTTGCTATCATTCCATCTTCATTAGCAACAGGATTGTTCCGTCCTACTGCAGTGTAATGTAGTACAACTCCTTGCACAGATTCATCATTAGTTAACATATCTGTTGGCCAATCAGGCACAGTTTGAGTATTAGATAATTCTATTAATGCTTCATCTATGTCAACAGGTGGATATGCATATCCAAAAACTTGTCCAAGTTCTAGCCCTAAAATATCTAAAGCACCAATATTACAAACCCAAATATTTAAGTATTGATTTGTGTCCCAGGCATCAGAACCGCCAGAAGCTGAGAATTTGACTTCATCTAGCGTGATTTCATTAGATAAAATATCTTCAAACATTAAAAATTCTTCTCTGTCAGTATATTGGTGAATAATTCCATTTGTCGGATTACCTTCCGGGTCTACATTGGCTAAAAAAAACTCAATATTTGCATCACCAGCAAATTCTAAAAACTCATCTCTTGTTTCATTAGCATTTTCATTTAATCTTCGATAATCCTCATTTAAAACATCTATTTGAGAATATATCACAGAGTCAGGTAAGTTTTGATTGTCTGTATTATAAACAATATGAAAGACTACTGGTATATAATATGTTTGATTATTATTTGCTAATCGATTTAAAGCAATATCATAAACCGCCTCATAATTGTTTATGAAGGTATTGTTAGTTCCTTTTTTCGTTATGATGTGATCATAGCCACACACTTGAGATAAACTAATAAACTGAGTGATTAGTAAGAATCTCAATAAGTATTGTTTCATTTTTTCATTTTTTTATTTGTGGAGATGCAGGGAATCGAACCCTGGTCCAAACAAGAAACTAGATAACTTTCTACATGTTTAGTGTTATTTGATTTTCGAATAAATTCAGCTATAACACAACCAAAATTTATCTTATCCTGTTTAAATTTATTTTAATTTCCAGGAAAAAATTAAAACTAGTTCAACTTAATGATGTTCCTAGTTTTAGGTGTTGAACCAACCTAAATCCGGAACAAAAGCTATTTAATTATTTAATTAAGCAGCTAAAGCGTAGTTAGACTCGCCATTTAAAAATTTATATATACTTTTTAACGAGAG
>PAVX01000039.1 GCA_002713285.1 Flavobacteriales bacterium | reverse complement strand
CATAGTTAAATGCTGTTGAATCCATACAGCCTCCAACATAACAACAATTACCATCATCCGTGTTTGCATTAACATCATAGTTAAGTGCTGATGAATCTGTACAACCAAGTGCTACTGCTATACATGAACCATCATCATGACATGCATTTTCATTATAGTTAAATGCTGTTGAATCTGTACAACCTGATATATAACAACATGAACCATCGTCTGTATTAGCAGCTGAATCATAATTAAATGCTCCTGTATTTATACATCCAAGTGCTACCGCAATACATGAACCGTCGTTTTCTGTTGCTGAACTGTCATAATTAAATGCTGTATCATCAGTACAACCTAATACCTCTAACTCATCACAAACACCATCACCATCAGTATCTACTAAACAATTATCATCACAATCATAGTATGTCTCTGCATAGGTACATGAACCGTCCGAAGTATTAGCAGTTACATCATAATTACAAGCTGTAGCATCAAGACAGCCGAATATGAATGGTATACATGAATTATCATCTGTATTCGCTGTTGAATCATAGTTAAACATTGATGAATCTGTACATCCAAGTTCTATTGGAACACAAGTACCATCATCATAACACGCATCTGAATCATAGTTAAATGCTGTGTCATCTGTACAGCCTCCAACATAACAACAATTACCATCATCATGATCCGCATTGATATTATAATTTAATGCTAATGGATCTATACAACCAAGGGTATAATAGCACGAACCATTATCTGTGTTTGATGTTGCATCATAATTAAGTGCTGAAGAGTCTATACATCCAAGTACTATTGCTATACATGACCCATCATCATAACATGCATCTGAATCATAGTTAAATGCGGTTGGATCTATACAACCATCTACATAACAACATGTTCCATTATCTGTATTTGCAGTTGCATCATAATTAAATGAAGATGAGTCAATACAGCCAAGTGATATAGCCACACAAGAACCATCGTCATAACATGCATTAGTACTGTAATTAAAGGCTGAAGAATCTGTACAACCTGCAACTAAACAACACGATCCATCATCATAATCAGCAGTTGAATCATAATTATATGCTGAAGAATCTGTACAACCTGGATTATAATAACAAGTTCCATTGTCTACATTAGCCTCTGAACTATAGTTAACAGCTGTTGAATCATCACAACCATATACTGCAACATTTACACATGAACCATCATCTGTGTTAGCAGTAAATCCTTGATTATGATACTCTGCATAAAAATCATCCATACAACCAGGAAGTGCAATCACCGCACATGAACCATCATCATCGGTTGCTGTTGAATCATACTCTAAATAAGCTGAATCCGTACAACCTGCAACCTCTAATTCATCACAAACACCATCGCCATCTGAGTCATTTAAACATATATCATTACAGTCATAATACTGTGTCGGATAAGTACAAGAGCCATCTTCAAATGTTGCTGTTGAATCATAATTACAACCTGTAATATCCATACAGCCATAACAAGAAACATACTCACATGAGCCATCATCATCAGTTGCTGTTGAATTATAATTACATGCATTTGATGTAGTACAACCTGAAATTTCTAGCTCATCACAAACACCATCACTATCAGCATCATTTACACAATCTCCATTACAATCATAATGTGTTTCTGCGTATACACATGCATTATCATCAATATTATAATTAGCTAATGAATCATAATTACATGCAGATGAATCTTGACATCCATTTACAACTAATTCCACACATGTTCCATTATCATAGTCAGCTGTATAACCCTGTGAATAATACTCTAGATAAGAAGAATCTGTACACCCAGGGTTATAATAACAACAACCTGAGCACTCTGTATTTGCTGTTTCATTATAATTAGATGCTGTTAAATCCATACAACCTATTATAACTGGTATACATGAATTATCATCTGTATTTGCATCAAGATCATAATTAAATGCAGTTGAATCTGTACAACCTAATATAGCTTCTATACATGAGCCATTGTCAAAACATGCATCCTCATTATAATTAAAAGCACTACTATCAGTACAGCCAGCAATATAACAACATGAACCATTATCTAAACATGCATTTTCATTATAATTAATAGCACTACTATCAATACAACCATTAACATAACAACAGGAACCATCATCTATATTAGCTGATGAATCATAATTTAATGCAGCTGAACTAGTACATCCCAATACTACAGGGATACAAGAACCATCATCGTCTGTTGCAGAGTTATTATAATTGAATGCTGTACTATCTGTACAGCCTGCAATTTCTAACTCATCACATACATTATCACCATCTATATCATTTAAACAAATATCATCACAGTTATAATACTCTTCAGCATATTCACATGAACCATTGTCCGTATTTGCATCTAAACTATAATTACATCCTAGTGGATCTATACAACCATATAAAACATCAACACATGAGCCATCATCAGTATTCGCTGTTGACTCATAATTAAATGCTGTTGGATCTGTACAACCTAATACTGATTCTATACAAGAATTATTATTTTCTGTAGCATTTGGATTATAATTTAAAGCTTCGCTATCTGTACAACCCAGAACTTCTAGTTCATCACAGACTCCATCTCCATCTGTATCATTTAAACAGGTTCCCGCGCAATCATAATGTGTTGCTGGATATGTACATGAACCATCACTATTAGTAGCCGTTGAATCATAATTACAGGCTGCTGTTCCTGGTGTCACTGACCAAGATTGTTGTCCATCATCAGTACAACCAGATATAATACAAGTTCCATTATCCGTATTTGCTGTTGGATCATAATTATCTGCATTTGAATCTGTACAGCCATAATAAATACAGGACCCGTCATCTGTGAACCCTGATGGCAGAGTCCAAATTGGAGCACCAGCAGCATCTACACCTTGAAAAACACAATCAAAAGCTGTATTACAATAATAGTTTGGCGCTGCAGGGTCACTACAACCCGATTGTCCCTTCAAAAAGAAAGGCAAAATAAATAATAATACAACTACTAATCTTTTCATCTTATTCAACTATAAATCTATACCTTAAGTTATTGTCTTTCATTTTTACAACAATAGAATACACCCCTGGTTTCCAACTACTAACATCAAGATTAATACTTGTGTTCTCCACTGTCTGAGTAGTATATATGTGCTCTCCTAAAATATTATAAATAACCAACTCTCTATTATTTAAAATATCATCTCCTATAAGATCAATTGTAATATTTGACTGTGCCGGCTGTGGATAAACTATAAGCTTATCATTTTCTTTATTACTAGATATATTAATCAGTGAATACATACATGATTCATTATCTAACACTGCTGTTTTTAAATAATTTAATGCTGATTTATCCATACAGCCAATTCTATCAGGTCCCATATAATAATATACATCAATAACATCATCTGTTAAGTTAGATAACTCCATCATCGGATATGTATCTGGACCATTGATATATATTGCCTGTGCACAACCTCCACTAAAATCAAATTCACAAATACTCCAATCATTTTGTGTTGCCTCTGGATTAAAGTTGCAAACAAACCACGCATCCAGGGTGCAACCAATTATCACACATGATCCATCATTAATAGATGCATTTGGATCATAATTAGATGCATCTGGATTTGTACAACCAGTATATAAACATAATTCATCATCAACATTAGCATTTGGATTATAGTTTATAGCTGTGGCATCCATACAACCATTTACAATTGCAAAACAAGTACCATCATCCGTATTTGCACTTGAATCATAATTATATGCTAGCTCATTTGTACATCCATAAATAAATGGTATACATGATTCATCATCTGTATTGGCATCAGAATCATAATTAAACGCTTCTGGATCAGTACAACCATAAATAAATGGTATACAAGAATCATCATCTGTATTGGCATCCGGATTATAATTCATCGCTTCTGAATCTGTACAACCATATACATAAGGAACACATGAACCATCATCTGTATTAGCATCTGCATTATAATTAAAAGCTTCTTCATCTATACAACCATAAATATGTGCAACGCAAGAGCCATCATCTGTATTAGCATCTGCATTATAATTAAAAGCTGTTTCATCCATACAACCTTCTATTATTGGAATACATGACCCATCATCATCTGTTGCTGTTGAATCATAATTAAATGCATTTTCATCTGTACAACCATATATTGCATATAGGCAGAAAATACCACCAAAATCAATATTAGCTTCTGGATTATAATTAACAGCTTCTGAGTCCATACAACCAAATACCATAGGAATACAAGAATCATCATCGGTATTNGCATCAGCATCATAATTTATAGAAAATGGGTCGGTACAACCGTATATCGGATATTCACAAAACAGACCACCAAAATCAGTGTTTGCTTCTGGATTATAATTTAAAGCGTTCGAATCAGTACAACCAAAAATAAATGGTACACAAGGATTGGAAGTATCTTCAGCACTTACCTGATTAGTGTTTGCTTCTGGATCATAATTAAATGCTGTTGGATCTGTACAACCATATACTTCATAATTACACAAAAGACCATTTAAATCTTCATTAGCTAATGGGTCATAATTTGTTGCTGACACATCTGTACAACCAAAAACAAATGCAATACAAGAGCCATTATCTGTGTTGGCTGTAGAATCATAATTCCACATAGTTGGGTCAGTACAACCATAGATGATTTCAATACAAGAGTTATCATCAAAACAAGCATCTGAATCATAATTGAATGCTGCTGAATCCATACATCCTCCAATATAACAACAAGATCCATCATCAATATTTGCATCAATATTAAAATTAAATGCAGATGGAGATGTGCACCCTTCTACAATCCCTTCACAAGTACCATCATCAACATTTGCTAATGGATTGTAATTGATTGAGTTTTCATCTGTACAACCCTCTACTATAGAAACACATGAACCATCATCTGTATTTGCATTTACATTATAGTTAAGAGCTGTATCATCCATACAACCTTCTACTACAGCAATACATAACAAACCATCAAAATCAAAATTAGCTAATGGATTATAATTAAATGCTGAAGAATCTGTACAACCATAGATGATTTCAATACAAGAACCATCATCTGTATTTGCATCTGGATTATAATTTAAATAATAAGGATTAGTACAACCATAGATAATTTCAACACAAGAATCATCATCTGTGTTTGCATCTGGATTATAATTAAATGATGAAGAATCTGTACAACCATACACAAATGGCTCACAAGAACCATCATTAATATTCGCATTTGGATTATAATTAAATGCATTTGAGTTNGTGCAACCAAANACTAAATAAAAGCAAGTTCCATTATCCTNATTAGCATTTGAATTATANTTNGCNGCTNCTGNATCTGTNCANCCATANATAAATGGNANACATGAACCATNATCNGTATTTGCATCTGGATTATAATTAAATGCTTCTGAATCTGTACAACCTTCTACAACATCAACACATGAACCATCATCCGTATTTGCATTTATAGAATAATTAAATGCTTCTGGATTCGTGCACCCCTCTATAAAAGGCACACATAAAACACCACCAAAATCAGTATTCGCTTCAGAGTTATAATTAAACATTGTATCGTCTGTACAACCATAGATAAATGGTATACAGGAACCATCATCTGTATTCGCATTTGGCTCATAGTTAAACATTGATGGATTTGTGCAACCATATACTACAGGAATACAACTTCCATCGTCTGAGCAAGCATTGGGATTATAATTAAACATTGTATCATCTGTACAACCTGAAACATAACAACATGAATTATCATCTGTATTTGCTAAAGCATCATAATTTAATGCAGTACTATCCAAACATCCTTCAACTATTGAAACACAAGAACCATCATCATCTGTGGCAAAATTATCATAGTTAAAAGCTATTGGATCTGTACATCCTAATATTTCGAATTCATCACAAACACCATCAACATCAATATCATTTATACATTCCCCATTACAATCATAATATATTTCTGGATAGAAACAGGAACCATCATTTGTATTTGCCTCACTATTATAATTACATGCTGTAGAATCTAAACAACCATAAATATAGGATATACAAGACCCATCATCTGTATTTGCATCTGAATTATAATTATATGATGTTGGATTGGTACAACCTTCTACGATATCAACACAAGACCCATCATCTACATTAGCATTTGTGTTGTAGTTATATGCTTCTACATCTGTACAACCATAAATAAATGGTATACAAGAACCATCATCTGCATTAGCTGTTAAGTCATAATTAAACATTGATGGATTTGTACAACCATAAATAAATGGTGTACAAGAACCATCATCCAAACAAGCATTTGGATTATAATTAAACATTGTATCATCTGTACAACCTGAAACATAACAACATGAATTATCATCTGTATTTGCCAAAGAATCGTAATTAAATGCATCACTATCCAAACATCCTTCTACTATTGAGATACAAGACCCATCATCTTCTGTTGATAATAAATCATAGTTAAATGCCGTTGAATCTGTACAACCAAATATTTCTAATTCATCACAAACTCCATCAACATCTGTATCATTTATACAGTTTTCATTACAATCATAATATGTGTCAGCATATAAACATGAGCCGTCATCTGTATTTGCAGAGCCATCATAATTACATGCTATAATGTCTGTACAACCAAAAATATAATAAATACAACTTTCATCATTTGTATTTGCTAACACATCATAATTTAATGCAATGGGATCTGTACAACCAAAAACAAATGGAATACACGAATCATCATCTACATTAGCAGATGAATTATAATTCCACATTGTATCATCTGTACAACCATATACCGGTATCACACATGAACCATCATCTACATTTGCCAATGCATTATAGTTTAATGCATTTTCATTGGTGCAACCTTCCACAATATCAATACAAGATCCATCATCTATATCAGCTAATTGATTAAAATTAAAAGCATCTGGATTAGTACATCCCGGAACATAACCACAAGAATCATCGTCTGTATTTGCAAAAGGATTGTAATTATATGCTAAATAATCAGTACATCCATAGATAAATGGAATACATAAAGTGCCATCATAATCTGTGTTTGCGCCTGAATCATAATTAAACATCGTGTCATCAGTACATCCTTCTATAATTGGGATACAACTATTATCCTCAACATTTGCATTTTCATCATAATTAAATGCGGTAACATCTGTACAACCCTCTAATATCAAGGTAATACAAGAACCATCATCTATATCAGGAATGTTCGTTAAAAGAGAAATAGAATAAGCTATAGGATCATAATTCCAATATTCTAAATAAAGTGAATTTGTACAACCATAATAAGAGCATTCATTATTATTAATATTTGCTTCTGGATTAAAATTAGCAGCAGTTGGATCCATACAACCAACTAAAATTTCCGTTACACATGAGCCATCATCTAGATTCGAGATAGTTTCTGGCAATGAAATAGATGCATTAGTTTCATCATAATTCCAATACTCTAAATAATCCATATCGGTACAACCAAACTGAACTGGTTCAATAATTTCTAAAGAAACAATATACAAAGAAGATACTTGGAATTCTGGGGAAGTTATATCACTAAAAGACGCAAAATTAGGGTTAGCTAAATACTCTACACCATCTACTTCAACAATAAAAATCATTGGCTCTCCTGGATCAAAGCCATCTTTAATAGATGTTGTATTGTCATCAACAAATAATGCTAGATATGGATATGGTTGATCTGCTAAGCAATTCCAATCACTACCGTTACTATATCCAGAAAAATCCGAATCAACATAACCATTGTTAAATTCACTAAACTCAGTATTGCTATAAAAAGCTCCAACAGTTATATCATTACAAAAAGCTGTGTTTACTTCAAATTCATAGCCTGGTAAACCTTCAATATCTACAATTGCTAAAATCGAAGACTGCATTGGATCAGTTGCTGTAAAACTCCAATCTAATTGATATATTGGATAATCACAAGGACCATTTGCATTTGCATCTGGGTCATAATTCAAGGCATTTTCATCTTGACAACCAACAAAATAACAAGGAACAGGTTGTGAAGTGTTTAAATTATAATACGAATCTGTTGCATCTGAATTAAAATTAACTGCTGTCTCATCTTGACATCCAGGAATCTCAAACTGATCACATATGCCATCATAATCATAATCATTAGCACATTCGCCATCACAATTCAACCATTCATTTTCAGAGTACTCACATTCAGATAATATAGAGAAAGTCGCTGCTTGATTATAATTACATGCAGAAATATCCATACAATTAGTCCATTCAGCATATAATGAAAAATCTACACTCAATAAATTTGAAAAAGCATCAGCAAACCAATTTTCTTGAAAAGAATCACCAGAATCCATCACTAAGTTTTCTCCAATATAATCAGTCCAACCATCTAACGGGTCATCACTATTATCTATTCTAAGAAACCAAGTATATGGTTGACCACTAACAAAACCATCTGGAATACTAGTAAATGGGTCATCACCCCAAGCAGCAATTACAAAATTCTCATCAGTATCAGGCCATTGACTAAAACCTCCACAATTATAACTACTAACACCATCTGAGTAAAAAACACCAATATAAGCACCTAATGGAATAGACTCATAACCCTCTACAGTAATATTCGGGAAAGAAGATGTTTGAATAGCTATTGAAGCATTAGCATTAGTTATTACTTCAGAATCTGATTCTGGCCAAGTTACATTTCCTTGAGAAAAAACACTGTGAATAGTTAAAACACCTAATATACAAAACAGCCATCTTCGCATAGATACTTTATTTCAAATAAGTCATAAGTTTTGGTGGTATAATACAATAACATATAAAGATACTAATAATTATAAAGCTTTACAATCAAATAATCGGATTTGAGTATAAAAAAAAAGCCCCGAAAGTCGGGGCTCTTTTTACTTATGTTTATCCTTAATTACTTAACGATATTCATATTCTTAGTTGCTGTGAAGCCTTCAGTAGTCATTCTTACAAAGTAAGTTCCTTGACTTAATTCATTTGAATTAAACATTACTTCATGCTTACCAGCGTTAAAGATATCATTAGCTACTTCTGCAACATGCTCTCCTAACATATTGTATACTGATATTGCAACCTCTGCATTTTCTGGAACATAGAACTTAATAGTTGTTGTTCCATTAAATGGATTCGGTACATTTTGATACAATTTGTAAGCATCTGCTGATGTAGATCCTGATACAATGATGTTAGATGCAATGCTTATACCATCTATAGTATATGCATCACTTCCTGCATCCCACTTAGTTACAACTAGTGTAGACTCAGTGTTCATATCAGAATTCCATAGTTTGAATGTAACTTGTTCTCCTATTGCTAAACCATCTTTAGCATCAGTAGTTAAGTCATCTCCCCAAACTGTAAGAGCAATGTTATCACCTGTGAATAATGTGCTTCCAATTAATCTTCCTGCTTCATCATAAGCAGCAATTTCATCACCGATAACTGGCATCACCTCCCAAGCTGTTGTTGGAAGACCGATAGTCATGTTATTTCCAGTGTTAGAAGCTTTATCATAATGAACAGTTCTAATTTCTTCAGCATAACCTAATCTTCCTGATCCAGATGTGTATGCAAACATAGCATCTGCAGTCATTTTGATTTGGTAACCTTCACCAGCTTGCATATTACCTATATTATTCAATCCGAATGCTGGCCAGTAAACCGAACCATTTTCATCTTTCATAATAATTAAGTCTTCAACAACTGGCTGCATCATATCTGCAGCATCAGAAGGATCTGTTTTAACATAACCGATAATACCCCATCCTTCTTCTATGTTAAATGACATTCCTGGGTCAAGTAATTGACCTGTCACTTCTAATATAGCATCAGCAGAAGTTTTAACTTGATAACCAGCAGCATCAGTGATGTCACCAATATTATTCAAGTCAAATGCTGGCCAGTAAACTGAACCATTTTCATCTTTACAAATAACTATATCATCAACAATTGCAGAAAATAACGCACCCATATCTGGAGCTTCTGGAGCAACATATGTTGACCAAATATTCCATCCAGTATTAAGATCAATTGCTTGAGTCACTACCGAAGTAGCAGCTAAAGCTGAAAGACCTGAAAGACCATTACATGAGTAAGTTTCTTCACCAAATGAATAAGATACTGCTGCTGAAAGCATTTCACCGTCAGCATCAACTGCCCAGTAAATAGCTTCACCTGCAGCCATACCATTATCTTCACCTGCTTCTGTTCCCCATATCGCAATTGATGTTGTTCCTCCATCATATAAAGCAGAACCATATACGTTTCCATCAACATCCATAGCAGCAATCCAAATTGAGCCTGACAATGCTTCACCTTCTACAGTGATATCAAGATCATCTGGTAACAATACTGTCATGTTACAATCAGTAGATGTTACATCCCATGGACCAAAGTCACACGAGCCATCATCTGTATCTGCATCTGGATCAAAGTTACCTGCTCCTGCATCAGTACATCCATATACTGGATATACACAGCCGCCTGAATCATCTGTAGCAGCTGAATTGTAATTTGATGCATTAGCATCCGTACAACCTACTACTTCATTTTGATCACAAATACCATCACCATCAGAGTCAGTTAAACATGTCTGACCATCACAATCAAAGACTCCATCTGTATAATAACATGAATCATCATCATCTGTAGCATCTGGATTATAACCACATGCATCTGGATCCGTACATCCTAGTACTTCATCGCAATCTGCAACACCATCACCATCTGTATCAATTGGTCCAGTACAGCTATTACAAGCATCTGCATATGTACATGAATCATCATCTTCTGTTGCCTCAGCACTATAGTTACATGCAGCTTGATCAGTACATCCTAGAACTGCAGCAACTGGCATTTCACCAACACACATACTAAAGTTATCTATAGTATATGCATCATCTTCTGTTGCAGGGAAGAAGTTAATACCTCCTAATGCTCCTGTCCATGCCCATGTAGCAACCTCTTCACCATCTATAATCATAACAGCATTACCGTTATCAATGTCGATAAATGTAGATATACTCATAGCTGTCGCTCCGCCTGGAGTTGGAACCCAATTCCAAACATTTCCAAAGTCATCACTAGCAGTACCATTTGGATTGATATAGATTTGATTTTCCCAATCCCATGCAGCAGTATTACCAGAGTTACCAAAGTTAAAGTAAGCCGAAGTAGATACTGACATATCAAATGATACCTCAAATACTCCTGAATTCATAACTGGCAATGCACTTACAACATCAGCACCCCAAGCTAAACTCACTGCGCCATTGATAATAGGTGCATCATAAGTATCAGGATCATTATCCCAAGCAGCAAATCCTGCTACAGTAGATAACATAGTACCATCTGCATAATCATCAAATGTCTCTGTGAAACAGTAATCATCTAAACAAGAATCATCGCCTGTACAACTTCCACAGTAATTAGGGTATGTACATGAATCATCATCGATAGTAGCATCTTCAACAAAGTTACATGCTGTATCATCTGTACATCCTGCAACTGGACAACCTACACCGAAGAATAGAGTTTCAATAATTCCATCTTCACCTTGAGAAGCCACGTTACCATCTGCATCAACAAGACTAAATGAAGTTTCAGTATCCCAAGCTCCTGCAGTCCAAGTCAAGTCAGTACAAGACGTAGGATCTATACAAACTGTTACAGGATTTGCTTCTTCAATACCATCGCCATCACTATCAGTCATCCACTGTGTATAATTATTAGTAGTCGACTCTCCATTTGAATCTAGCACTGTATAAGCAGTTCCATTGATGTTAATAGCAGCTGTATTCCATCCATCTCCATAAGTATCAAGCATCAATAATGTATACACGTCCATGCCAGCTAAACAACCACCATCACAGTCCATGTTAGCAGGAGGATAAGTACAAGTGCCATTATCCTGCTCTGCAGCAGCATCATAGTTACACGCATTATCATCCATACATCCTTGTACAAGAGCATATTCACATAAAGTATTATCAACTATATCGGCATCTGCATTGTAATTAGTTGCATTTGAATCACCACAAGCTGTTACACATCCACCAAATAAACTTGTACAAGTATCGCCATAAAACGATGCACAAGCAGATGCATCAGTTCCGTTACCTTCTTGAATAACTGAACCATCAGCATCAGAAGTTATAGCCCAACTAGTTTCAGTGTAAGAATATCCTACTGTGTAACCAAGAGTATAACATGTTGTTAAGTCTAAACAAGCTGCATAACTTATCTCATCTGTGAAGTCATCAGTTCCATAAACCACATTATCTATAGTTATGGAAACTGGATAGAATGCATCCCATCCATCACCATATGAATCATAAAGAGTTATTGTAACATTTGAACCTGATAAACAGTCTCCATCACAATTAAAGCCTGTTGCTGGATATACACAAGCTTCTACTTCTCCATAATTACATGCACTTTGATCGTCACAAGCAGGATAATCACATAACGTGTTATCAAATATATCTGCATCAGGGTTATAGTTGTTCGCTGTTGAATCACCACAAGCTGTTACACAACCACCACCAAAGGATCCTGATTCGTTTACATTTGCATCATAACCATAATCACCTCCTGATGCTATAGTAGCACCTGAAGCGTCAGTTATAGAGTAACTTAATTCATTTGTGTAAAATTCAGTTGAAATAAACGCCCATGTATTACAAGCACTCATATCAACACAAGCAATATTTGAAACAGTAGATTCCGCGTAATTAGCAAATGGAACACCAGCAACTACAACTTGTCCATTTAGATATAACTGCCCATCTCCAGCATCACCATAAGATTCTGTTAGAGAGAATGTTATTGCATCTCCCTGTAAACAATCACCATCACAGTTAAATCCTGCTGCTGCATAAGTACAAGAACCATTATCCACCACTGCAGCTGCATCATAGTTACATGCATCAGCATCAGTACATCCTTGTGCTATATCATAAGTACATAATGTATTATCAACGATGTCTGCATTAGCATTATAGTTGTTCGCTGTTGAATCACCACAAGCTGTTACACAATCATCTCCTGCTACTACTGAACCAGTCCATGCACTATAAGAATTATATGGTGCATCTTCCATTACAGTTGAACCATTGTAAGAGAATACAAACGATCCTCCATCTCCATAAGATTCATTTGCAGTGAACGTTAAACAAGCAGAAGCATCTCCACAAATAACTTGTGTATCTACAAAGTCATAAGTAGNAGTATTAGAATAATTTCCTCCAGAANCTAAAGTAGCANCACCTGATGTAACTGACCAACTAAATTCTTCTGTCCAATACTCATCACTACTGAATGAGAAAGTCATTAAATCACCTTCTAAACAACCGCCATCACAGTTAAATCCTGCTGCTGGATAAGTACAACTACCATTATCTTGCTCTGCAGCTGCATCATAGTTACATGCATCAGAATCTGTACATCCTTGTACAANAGCATATTCACATAAAGTGTTATCAACTATATCNGCATCTGCATTGTAATTAGATGCAGTGTCATCACCACAACCTGTTACGCAAGTACCAAATACACCTGAAACTGCAAAGTCATAAGTAGGAGTATTAGAATAGTTTCCTCCAGAAGCTAAAGTAGCATCACCTGATGTAATTGACCAACTATATTCTTCTGTCCAATACTCATCACTAGTGAATGAATAGTCATGACATGTAGTCAAATCCATACATGCAGAAGCTGAACCAGTCCATGCACTATAAGAATTATATGGTGCATCTTCCATTACAGTTGAACCATCGATAGACAATACAAACGATCCTCCATCTCCATAAGATTCATTTACAGTAAATACAACAAGGTCTCCTGATAAACAATCACCATCACAGTTAAATCCTGTTGCTGGATATGTACAAGAACCATTATCTGCCTCTGCAGCTGCATCATAGTTACATGCATCAGAATCTGTACATCCCATCACTGGGTCTGGACATGAGCAACCACATAGCATAGATAATGAATAACCTGTTAATGTTGCATCTGCACCACCTAAGTCATCGAAACAATCCATACCAAACTGAGCTGCTAAACCAATAGCAGCAGTACAATTATCAACACCTAAATTAACGCCCATTACTGCTAAAGTTGCATTATCATCAGCTCCTGAACCGACACAAGAAACAACACAGTTACCTTCCGTATCTAATTCAAAACCAGTTAAACAACCAGCGCAATCAGCATTTGCTGCTGCATATGTACAAGAATTATCATCTTGTGTTGCGTCTTCATCGTAATTACATGCTGACATATCTGTACAACCAGGTACAGGTGCCTCTGGACAAGCACAGCCACAAAGGTCTGCAACAGTTGCTCCAGCAAAATCAAACATTGGAGCACCATTCCAAGCACATGCTGCACTTANTGAACCAAATCCCATCTCAGCATAAGCCGTCATAACATAATTAATCATATCATAGCATCCTGAAATATTTCCAGCAACTGCTAAGTCTCCTAATGTTGCTACAACAAGTGCATCTTGATTTTCTCCTGAACCTAAACAAGTATATGAACATGAGCCATCATTTGTATTTGCTCCTGATGCAAAATTGTCTGCTAAAGGATCTGTACAACCTTCTACCACATCCTCACATGGATTATCAGTATTAGTTGTTTCATCCATTGGACAATCTGGACAATAGTTATATGCTGTAGGGTCTAAACAAGGACATCCATATCCTATATCATACGTTCCTACACCCGCTGGGTAATCCATTGCGCCTTCAACATATGCGTCTCCTTGATCGGCACCACTATCTCCATACCACATATTGTCATCTGAAGCGATACCTACCCATTCCATTGCCACACCTGCAGAATAATCTACAACATATGAATTTGATGATGGAGTAGAATAAGTCACTCCATTAACATCGACTTCACTAGCACCAAATGATTGGAAACCATATAAGTGCCATGTTATATCAGATGCTGCATCTGGATCACCGCCACCTACTGCAATTAGATAACATCCCCATGCCATATCTGCTGGGAAACATGCTTGAGTAGATTCCATTGCTGATGACACATTAGTATATGGTCCAGCAACAACTTCGTCTGAGTAGTAATCTACAACAGTAAAAGTATTATCAGCCCATCCTGCACCTGAAGCAGAATACATATCTAAAGTAAATTCAATACCATCACACACCCAGTTTCCATCACAATCTGCATTCTCTTCTGCGTATATACATGTAGTTGATATAGTAGCTTCCTCAACGTAGTTACAAGCTAATGGATCTATACAGCCAGAAACTGCACATCCTAATTCGCCAGAGAAGTCCGCGCCTCCACCTAAAGCTGGCACAGTTCCATACAATAAGATTTCCCAAGAAACAGCATCAGCATCAGCACCAGCTGAAACAGATATCTCTATACAAGATGTTCCTCCAGTTAAATCTCCTGGCAAACAAACATCAACAGTTTCTGAAGTACCAGAAGCCATAGTATATGTAAAGCCAAGGCCAAATGGATCATACAATGTACCATCTATTATTACTGACATTAAAGCACCAGCCCAACCGTCTCCAGTTGATGTCGCTACAAGTGAAACTGGCGTTCCACCTAAATCATTGTCATCACAGTCTGTACATGCATCTGCTGCATATGTACAAGAGCTGTCATCTGTATCTGCTGCAGAGTTATAATTACACGCCGATGAATCCATGCAACCATAAACTGGGCAAGTACCAAATACACCTGAAACTGCAAAGTCATAAGTCATAGTATTAGAATAGTTTCCTCCAGAAGCTAAAGTAGCATCACCTGATGTAATTGACCAACTATATTCTTCTGTCCAATACTCATCACTAGTGAATGAATAGTCATGACATGTAGTCAAATCCATACATGCAGAAGCTGAACCAGTCCATGCACTATAAGAATTATATGGTGCATCTTCCATTACAGTTGAACCATCGATAGACAATACAAACGATCCTCCATCTCCATAAGATTCATTTACAGTAAATACAACAAGGTCTCCTGATAAACAATCACCATCACAGTTAAATCCTGTTGCTGGATATGTACAATCTTCAGCTGCTTCATAGTTACAAGCAGTCGGATCATCACAAGATGAAGCTGGAGCTTCAGCAGTTACGCCACCACCACATTCACAACAAGCCTGATCAGCTGTTAATCCTTCATTTGCATAGGAAGACTGCCAACCAGCACCACACCAGCCACTTGAACCATACGCTGAACAATCATCGCCCCCACTATCTACCCATGCAGATCCATCTGCAAGTGTTGAAGTAGCACAATCTTGTGCATTAACAAAGTTGAAGCAACAAAAACATAATAATGTTGCTAAAGAAAATAAAAAGTTTTTCATCGGTAAAAAATTTTTAATTAATAAATAATTTAGTTTCATATAAAATAATAATAACAAAACGCGACAGCCCTAACTTGAAGCGTAACAGAGGAAAATTAACCAAAACTACGTAAAGAATGGGGGTCGAATTCTATTTATTCTGCTTACAAGATGGTACTTTTTTTGTTAAAATCCAAGAATAATTAACGTTAATTTGTTAATAACATAACACAAATAAGTTAAATAAAA
>PAVX01000038.1 GCA_002713285.1 Flavobacteriales bacterium | reverse complement strand
AGCAATGAGTGGAGAAGAAAAAGAAGTTCCATTAGCAACTCTAATAGTTGAATCCATATCAGCCACAATCGTATTCACTCCTTGTGCACAAACATTAGGTTTAACACGACCATCATATGATGGCCCTCTAGAACTAAATGAAGCTATTTCTCCAGCATTATTCACTGCACCAATTGCTAACACACTATCCCCATCTGCTGGAGCTCCAATATAATACCAATCATTATTCCCACTATTGCCTGCACTATTAACTACTAAAATACCTTTAGAAGCAGCCAAGTCTGCAGCTACAGTAATAATAGTCGAATTACCATCCATGTCAGTATAAGAATGACTATTTAATGTATCATCATATAAAATAGTATAGCCCAATGAAGAATTTATAATATGTACTCCAACTGAGTCAGCATATTCTGCTGCAGCTGCCCAATTATCCTCTTCAATCAAAGTTTCTGAAGCAGAGTCTTCAGTTCTAAACAACATGTAATTTGCCTCAGGTGCTACACCTATTAGACTATCAGCCATATCTCCTGCCATAGTTGAGAGAACCATTGTACCATGTGTACTTCCGCCAAATACATCATTATCATTATCTACAAAATCATACATGTCAATTATCTGATTATTATCCCATAAACTTTGAAAAATGGGTAGTGTTTGAACCCCAAAAAAACCTGCATCAAAAACAGCAATTGTCATATCACTACCAAAAAAACCTAAATTATGTAAATCAACCCCTCCTAACATATTGATTTGATTAAAAGATGGTCCATATTCTAATATATTAGAGATTCTGCTATAATGAGAGTAATCTAAAGTTTTATTTGTTAATAATGTATCTTTTTTTATTTCTATCTTAACCACTGGACGTATATCTTTAATAAAATCATATACCAATAAGCTATCTAAGATGTCTAAAGAACTCAAACTAACTGAAACAGCATTAAACCATCTAGAATGATGACGAATAATTAAATCATGTTCTTTTAAGATATTAACGTAATCTAAACATACTGGTAAATCATAATCATCAAATAATATATTTTGCTTTAATCTTCGCTCTATAGATTTTTCAGCTAACTTTATCTCTTTACTACAAGATTTATCATTAAAAAAAATCCACCAATTATCAGCTTCTAAAAAAGCAGCAAAAAATACAAAAAGAAACGATAAATAAAATTTCATAGTCTAAATCTCATTATTCTATCATTAAAGAACGCCTATTTATATAATCATACAAATCTAATGTGTCTCCTAACTCGTTATAAAAAACCCAAATTGAATCTTGTAAACCTAAAGTATATAGACCTTGTGACTCTAACTGATTAGTTTTATCATAATAGAATTCAGCAACACCATGCAACTTGTCCAAATGATAATTACACTTCATATTAAGATAGCCAGAAGGATAATATATTTCAGCCTCACCTTCTTTTTTATTGTGTAAATAAATATACTTTTCTGACAATCTACCATTATCGTAAAAATATTTACATTCACCATTTAAATTATTAGAATCAAAATTTTCTTCCGCTATTCTCTTACCATCTAAATTATAATAAATCCAAAGACCTTTTTTTTCTTTATTTACATACTCTCCCCTTGATTTAATAAATCCACTGCTATAATAAACCTCTGCCTTACTTCTAAGACCAGGCTCAAGATAATCTAATCGAATAACGAGATTACCACTATAATCATAATATTCAAACAATCCAATCTCTTTACCATTAATAAATTTCCCCTCATATTTTATTGCCCCATTATCATGATAACCTCTCCATATACCAGATCGCTCTCCCTTGTCATTAAATTTGTTTTGAGAAAAGCTGATACTTGAAATCAATAATAATAATAATAATAATCTATACATCTTTTGATTTTTCATACAACATATCAAAATTATCACACAAATTAGGCCAGGTGTAGTCTGATTTTTGATTTTTAATCATATTAGAAAATTGACTTTCTCTATTGTTTGTGTAAAAATCTTCTAAAGCTAAAGCAATATCATCAATATTTGGATCAACCAAATACCCATTTTTTTTATGATCAACATACTCAGACAAACCGCCTACATTGGTTAACAATATAGGTTTATTAAAATTATAAGCGACCATCGAAACACCACTTTGCGTAGCAGAAATATATGGCTGAACTACGATATCAGCAGCACAAAAATAATTTGCCACATCTTCATTTTTAATGTAAAAATCATATAATCGAACCCTGTCATTAAGATTTAATGAGTTAATTTTCTGTATATATTTTTCTTTAGAGTCATAAAATTCTCCTGCTATAATTAATTTTAAATTCAGGGCTTTGATTTTCTTCGATGCGATAACATCAAGTAAAAGATTTAGTCCTTTATATTTTCTAATCAATCCAAAAAATAAAATATATCTATCATGATTTATCTCCTTGAATTCTGTGATACCAATATTAGATTTAGCAACTGTTTTATTTATAGTGTTACCAAAAACATTATAAATTGGATGTGGATGAAAATGTATCTTGCCTTCAATAATACTATGGAGTTTCATAAGATCATTTTTAACAGAATTGGACATTACAACAAATGTATGGCAGCTTTTTAAAAAACAAGATGTTAAAAAATGTTGAAAAGGAATAGATTCATGAGGCTTCACATTATCAATCCAACCAATAATAAAAAAAGACTGTTTTTTTAAAATTTTAATTATAAAACTTAAACAAATAGCAAAATATGGATGCCAATACCGCACTATAATATAATCAGGTTGTTCTTTTATAATCCACCGAATTGTTTGAATCCAAGAAACAGGATTTAATGTGTTAATTAATTTAAAGGTATTATCAGCACTTCGCTTTACATCATCCATGTTTTGAGTTTTTCCCGGAAAAAGAAAATTAGGATACTGGAGACTATATGAAACAATTTTGGTAATTCCTCCTTTTTCTTTAAAAGCAGATTGCAATGCATGATTACTCTCTGAAATTCCTCCTCTAAGAGGGTAAGTAGGCCCTATGATAATTCTTTTTAACAAATTAAAACCCTATTTTTTGACTGATTTTTTCCAAATTACTAATAGGTTTATTTCGAATAATTAATTCACCTAAAAACCCGGACAAAAACAATTGAGTTCCAATAATCATACATAACATACCAAAATAAAATAATGGCCTATCAGTCATATTAAATTCTAACAATATGAATTTTGCATATGTTAAATACGCAGCAATAATAAAACCTGTCAAAAAAAATAAAATACCTAATAAACCAAATAAATGCATAGGAGTTTTTCCAAACTTATGTAAAAAAGAAATGGAAATTAAATCAAGTAACCCATTAGAAAAACGATTCCATCCACCATACTTTGTGTCACCATAGGTCCTCTTTCGGTGATTTATAATCTTTTCTCCAATATGATTATAACCTTCATTTTTAACTAATAACGGAATATATCTATGCATCTCTCCGGATAATCTAACATGCCTGATAGCATCAATAGAATAAGCCTTCAAACCACAATTAAAATCATGGAGAGATATACCAGACATAACTCTAGTTGCCCAGTTATATAATTTTGTTGGAATAGTTTTTGACAATGGATCTAACCTATTTTTTTTCCAACCCGAAACTAAATCATATCCATCTTGTCTAATCATTTTATATAATTCTGGGATTTCATTAGGATCATCTTGTAAATCTGAATCCATCGTAATCACTACGTCACCTTGTGCATGTAAAAAACCTACATCTAACGCAGCGGACTTACCAAGATTTTTTTTAAATCTTATACCCTTAATATGGTTTTCCATGGAGAGCGATTGGATAATATTCCAAGATTCATCAGTACTTCCATCATCAATAAATATAATCTCATATGAATAATCTGATTTTGATATAACTGTCGAAATTTCATCAGAAAGAATAGTGAGAGATTCTGCCTCATTAAAAACAGGAATAACAATCGATAAATTCATAACTATTTAATAATTTTCATTAACAAAGATATAATTGCTGAATATAGTGTGCAAGGAATTAAAGCAAATACATATGACTGTAGTTGTCCAGAAATGGAAAAATAATCATTTTTATACAGTAATAAAGATTCTTCAAATGACATATTGCAATTAGGATTTTTCAAACATGTATCATATTGTAAATCTACATACTGATTAATTAAATCACAATCAATAAAATTATATAATAAATAAGAGTAAAACGTTGTAATTAGGAGGGCTGTCAACATCATAATAAATGATGTGGAAAAATAGTCTTTAAATATGCTTTCCGTTGTAGAAAAATCAAAATTATATATTGAAATAACCGGATAAATTAATAATACTAACATAAAGAGAATAGAATAAGTATTAAATCCGGACATTATGCTTTCTGGGTTAGAAAAATAAAAAATATTCATAATCAATAAAAGAAACAATCCTAAATAAGCGCCTTGAGAAAAGGCATGTTTTTTAATCCTTTTTTTCATAATATTTTATAACTCAAATATACTATAAATAAAAAATAAGATTATTTTTGCTGTGGGCAAGTCTTACACAACCAGCTCCCACTAAACCTCCCCAGGGTCGGAAGACAGCAAGGATAAGGTGGTTGTAGCGGTGTGATGTAAGTAGCTTGCCTTTTTTTTTTAGATAAAATAAAAAAGCGGGATTTTCCCGCTTTTTTATTTCAAACAAATTAAATATTTTTAAAATAACTTAATTATATGTCTTCAAACTGAATATCTGAAAAAGTTTCAGGATCCTTAGAATCAGCAGCAGAATCTCCATCATTTGTGTTTTCATTGTTAGTAATAACATCTCGACCTTTTTTGTCAAAAATAAAATCTGCTACTTCTTTAAAACTAGCTGCAAATTCATCAAAATCTTCTTTATATAAATAGATTTTATGCTTCTTATAATGAGCTGTTCCATCATCATTACTGAATTTTTTACTTTCTGTAATTGTCATATAATAGTCTTCTGCCCTAGTAGATCTCACATCAAAAAAATATGTTCTTCTACCCGCTCGAACAGATTTTGAAAAAATCTCTTCTCTTTCGTAATTTTCTTTTCCTTCCATTTTTATTTTAATTAATTATTATTTAATGAGCAAATCTATAAAAATATATTTAGATTCAAAGTCTTATGCTGAAACCATTTGGTGAAAAAATAATTTATTGTATTCACCTTCTTTTTGAATTAAGTCTTTATGTGATCCTCTCTGAATAACTTTTCCATATTTTAATACAAATACTCGATTACATAACGATAATACAGACAATCTGTTAGATGTTAAAAATATTGCTGTGTTCTTTAAATTATTGGTTATATAGTTCATGATCTTAATTTCGGTAGAAGAATCTACATTAGATAAGGCATCATCTAACAATAAAATACTTGGTTTTCTAATTAATGCTCTTGCTAATGCGATGCGTTGCTTTTGACCTCCTGAAAGAGTAATACCACCCTCACCAATGATGGTGTCAAAACCATGTTCAAATCCTTGAACCTCATCTAAAATATGTACTTTCTTAGCAATATGTAATAAATCTTCATTCGAAACACCCTTTACACCAAACAAAATATTATTTCTAATAGAATCTGAAAATAAAAAAACATCCTGATGGACATATGAGATCTTATTTCGAAATTTAAACCAATCAAAATGATGTGAAGAAATATCATTCAGAAACATCTGACCAGAAGATGGCTGTAAAATGCCGGCTATTAATTGAAGGATGGTGGTTTTTCCAGAACCTACATGACCAACAAAAGCTGTAATATTATTAAGCTTTAAATCTAGATTTATACAATTTATTGCTAATGAATTTGAATCCGAATATAAATATGATAAGTCTACTAACTTAATATGTTGAATTTGGTCTTTAAAAATATAATCTCTTTCAGAAGAAAGATGGAAATTTGTATAGTCTTTATTGTTTAAAAATTCATTAATTCTTGCTTGTGAAGCGGCTGCTCTTTGAATTACCTCAGTTACCCATCCAATAGAAGTTGCAGGCCAGGTTAACATATTCACATAAATGATGAATTCTGTAATTTCACCAACACTAATTGATCCATCTATCATAAAAATACCTCCAACATATATAGTCAATAAAATACTAACACCTACTAAAAGAGAAATTAAAGGGAAGAAAATTGCATTAATCTTAGATAACTGAATACTATGATCCATATATTCTTCAGAAACATGATTAAATTCTTTAATAATATTATTTTCTCTAACAAAAGATTTAATTAACCTAATCCCTAGAAATGCTTCCTGTGCTGTATTTGTTAACTTAGATAGTTGATTTTGAACAATACTGCTTTTATAATTTATATTATGGCTAACTCTATAAATTAACAAGGACAATAGAGGCAAAGGACTCAAAGCAATTAATGTAAGCTCTGGACTAACTGTTAACATTCTATACAGAATAAGAATAATCAAGGTAGTTAAATTTAAGCTATACATAATCGCGGGACCAAGATACATCCGAACCTTACTAACATCTTCGGTAATGCGATTTAACAAATCACCAATATCGTGTTTTTTATAAAAATTAAATGATAGCCTTTGATAATGTTGATAAATCTCATTTTTTAAATCATATTCAATTAATCTAGAAACTACTATAATATTTTGCCTCATATAAAACATGAAAACACCTCTGAGAACTGCAAATAAAATTAATAAACCTGCATAAATAGATAAGTAATAATATAGTTCATCTAAATTTATAGATGCCGACTTAGATTTATTAATTTGATCGGCAATTAAATTAAAAGACTTTCCAATTAAATGAGCAGGAAAAAGAGCTGAAATATTTGCAACAATAATAAATAAAAATCCAAAAATAATTTTAGAACTATATTTTATTAAATACTTATTTAAATATCTTAAGCTTTCCATAATAGAAAATAATTTTCAATTTATAAATAAAATACATTACTTTTGTCGTGCATTATGAAATAATAATTTTCGAAAAATTTCAACCCTATTATGAAAATATGTGACATTAGAGAAATCCCAGGAATAGAACCCAATGTCCTTGAATATTTAAACAAAAAAAATCATGAAAAAGTTGTTTTCTGTTCTGATGAAGCAACTAATCTATATGCAATTATTGCAATTCATAACACAAACTTAGGGCCTGCATTAGGTGGTACAAGAATGTGGGAATATAATAGTGTTAGTGAAGCAACTCACGATGTATTAAGATTATCTAGAGGCATGACCTATAAAGCTGCTATTACGGGTTTAAATTTAGGTGGAGGTAAAGCTGTTATTATTGGTAACTCCGATAATAAAACTAATAATATGATGAGATCATTTGGAAAGTTTGTGGAATCTCAAAATGGAAAATATATCACTGCAGAGGATGTAGGAATGACAACAAGTGATATGGAAATTATTTATAAGGAGACTAACCATGTGGTAGGCAAACCTATTGAACTAGGTGGTAGCGGAGACCCCTCTGTAGTCACTGCATATGGAGTATTAATGGGNATGAAAGGAAGTTCCCAGTATAAATGGGGAACGAATAAGTTAGAAGGGAAAAAAGTCCTTATTCAGGGGGTGGGTAATGTAGGAAGAAATTTAATAGAATTATTAAATAAAGAAAATGCTGATATATATATCAATGATGTAAATGAAGAAAAACTTGAAAATATGAGGAGAAAATATGATGTTAAAATCATTGAAGGTGATATTTTTTCTGCTGATATAGATATTTATGCACCCTGTGCATTAGGCGGCACACTGAATGATTCTACTATACCAAAATTAAAATGTGCTATTATTGCGGGTGCTGCAAACAACCAATTAGCTAAAGAATATATTCATGATGACATGTTAGCTAATCACAATATACTTTATGCACCTGATTTTTTAATAAATGCTGGTGGGTTAATAAATGTATACTCTGAATTAAAAGGGTTTTCAAATCAAGAAGTGATGAAAAAAACGGAAAACATATATGATACTACAATCGAGATATTGAAAAAAGCTAAAATAGAGAATATTTCTACTCAAAAAGCAGCACTTAAAATTGCTAAAGAAAAAGTGTTCAAAAAAGATTGTGCATAAATGTTACCTCGAAGACATATACGGATAAAAGTATTCCAATCATTATATGCACGTGAACAACAAAAGAGAGATCCAAACTTTGACATTGAGAAAGAATTCAAAAACAATCTTAATGGCTATCTTAATATTTATTATTTCATAATTAAGCTATTACACACCTTACAAGAAACAGCACATGAAGAAATTAAAATTAAAAAAAATAATCTAATACCTTCTGAAGAAGACTTAGTACCAAATACACGATTTATTAAAAACTTTATTTTAAAAAAAATTAAGGAACCAACAGAAACATCAAATAATATTTCTCTTGATTCAATCAACAATATTGTGAAACAAGTTTTTAAAAAAATCCAAAAATCTAAAGCTTATATCAATTATATGCAGAAATCATCTGTAACTCAAGAAGATGATAAAAAAATTATTTTTCGAATACTAAAAACATATTTTATTGGAAATGAAGATATTCATGATTTTATTGAAATATACTCTATCTACTGGAATGATGATATTTTAATTGCATATAACATGTTGATAGAAAAAATAAATAATAATTATCAACTCAATAATGTGAAACTATTTAGAAAAAAAGAGGATAAGCTATTTGGAGAGTTACTATTAAAAAATGCCATTAAGAAAGAAGATGAAATGAGTGAAATTATATATAAATTAGCTGAGAATTGGGATAGAGAACGTATCGCATTAACTGACTTGATACTGTTACGCATGGCTTTGACTGAGCTAACATATATAAAAAACATACCTAATAAAGTGACTTTAGATGAATATATTGAAATATCTAAACAATATAGCACACCGAAAAGTAAAGAATTTATCAATGGTATATTAGATGTCTTTATTAAAGATATTTTAATAAAAAATAGTCTTGAATCATAAGATTTATTTATTTTTGAAAAAAATAACTTATTACACTCAAAACATATATTAATTATGAAAAATTTAATTCTCTTATCGCTAACTTCTGTTTTGTTATTATTTAGCTGTAATAATGCTGCTGATAAAATAGATTCCGATAATACAAAAAATAATCAAATTAAACCCACTTCAAATACACAAAAAATAGATGATGGTATTAATGCTCAAATTATAGATAATGCCGGTGGTGCTGTATTTGAATTCACTAATGAAGGTGGTACTGTATGGGATTTTGGTACAATACAACAAGGAGAGGAGCCACAATTTAGTTTCACATTCAAAAATACTGGAAATGAACCAATGATTATTTCAAATGCAAAAGGAAGTTGTGGCTGCACAGTTCCAAAATGGCCAAAAGAACCAATTGCACCTGGAGCTACAGGAGAAATTAGTGTTAAATTTGCGTCAAAAGGTAAAAAAGGAACTCAAAATAAAACAGTAACACTAACTGCAAATACTACACCTCCTAATACTAAACTTAGGGTCACTGGTCAAATTGAAGTAGTTGAGTAATATATAATTCATGATGCATCTATATATTTTATTACAAAACGCACCTAGTTCTGGTATTGCTAGTTTTTTGCCCTTTTTATTAATTATGGTGGTTTTTTATTTTTTTATGATTAGACCCCAGATCAATAAACAGCGATCTGAACAGAATTTTCAACAAGCACTTGCAAAAGGTGATAAAATAGTTACTATCGGTGGTATTTATGGTAAAGTTGTTGGTATAAAAGAAGAAAAGATAATACTAGAGATTGCTGAAAATACAAGGATTACAATTGAACGCAACTCTATTTCTAGAGAGAAATCAATCCAAAATAGTGAAAAAAAATAATTGAAAAAAAAAACAAAACAACCTCTAAAAATAGGTTTAACTGGCGGAATTGGTTCAGGTAAAACTACTATTTCTAGTATTTTTGAGAGTTTAAATATACCCGTATTTAATTCCGATCAAATTTCTAAATACATACTTCAGGATAATAAAGGTGTAATTGAGACTATTGTTCAAAAATTTGGAAAAACTATTATCAAAAATAATCAAATAAACACAGCTAAATTAGCTAAAATAGTCTTCTCAGATAAAATAAAACTTATAACACTAAATAATATTATACACCCACATGTGTTAAATAAATTTAATGACTGGATCAGAAATAAAGATTCCAAATACATTATCAAAGAATCGGCTATATTATTTGAATCAAAAACATATCAACAACTAGATAAAATTATTTTAGTTCAATCTCCCTTACATATAAGAATTGAAAGGACATGCAAAAGAGATAATCGAACCAAAGAAGATGTGAAAAATATTATAAAAAATCAAATAAAGGATGCTGAAGCGATAAAATACGCGGATTATATAATTAAGAATAATAATAAGCTACTGTTACCAAAAATAATTCAATTACATGAAGTATTATCGAATCTTTGACACATATTTCACCTCTTCTTTAAGCATTTTTTTAATCTGCTGAATCATTAAGTTATTTGACTTTGAATTATCTAATATTTTTTTTACTAAATCATCCACATCTCCTTTTTTAGAAACTTGTTTAGAAGCATTAGATATGCTATTAATTATCTTATTTTTAATTAACTGTATCGCATTCCAAAGACTTTCTGAAACATATATCTGTTGGGATGTATTATATTCATATTCACGTACTATATTACTAATAAGTGAAGATGAGACAATATCTATACTTTGGTTATGCAATTGTAATCTATTAATCATACCTACAGGCTCTATTCTTTCCAAGAATAATATTAAACGTTCATAAGCTCGTAATTTAATCTCAATTTCATGTTGGGATAACTGTTTATGATTAAACTCTACATTATTGTTATTATTTTTTCTTAGAAAGACAAAAACAAGTGTGACTATTGTAACAAAAACAGCAATATAAAGTATATTATCAATAAAAATTTCCATATAAAATAATTAGTAAGCTAATATCGTTATTTTTAAAGTTTATAAAATTAATTTAATGATTATAATTGTTAGACGATGATATTACTTTCGAAAAAAATTCAACAACTTGAAGAATCTGCAACACTTGCTATGGCAAGAAAAAGTAGAGAGTTACAAGAAAATGGAAAAAAAATTATCAATTTAAGTTTAGGAGANCCTGATTTCAACACCCCCGAATTTATAAAAAATGCTGCTAAAAAAGCAATTGACCAAAATTTCTCAAAATACACTCCTGTTCCAGGCTATCAAGAACTCTTAGAGGTGATATCAATGAAATTTAAAAGAGATAATCAATTAAATTATTCTCCTAATCAAATCGTTTGTTCTACAGGAGCNAAGCAAAGTATTGCTCAACTATTAATGGTGCTAATCAATAAAGGTGATGAAGTGATACTACCAGCACCTTATTGGGTTAGCTATTCTCAAATGATACAATTAGCTGGTGGGAATGCAAAAGTAATGNATACAAGTATTGAAAATAATTTCAAAATCAGCCCAAAAGATTTAGAAAAAGCAATTACAAAAAAAACAAAAGTATTTTTATTTAGCTCTCCATGTAATCCCAGTGGATCAGTATATACTAAAAAAGAATTGATAGCATTATCAAAAATATTTAAAATACATAAAAATCTTATTATTATCTCTGATGAGATATATGAGCATATTAATTTTACTAAAACACATTTTAGCATAGGAAGAATTCCTGATTTAAAAAATCAAGTCGTCACTGTTAATGGCTTATCTAAAGGTTATGCTATGACTGGGTGGAGATTTGGATACTTAGGTGCCCCAAAAGAAATAGCAGATGCTTGTGTAAAAATGCAAGGACAGATTACTTCTGCTACATGTTCAATCACACAAAGAGCTGCTATCACAGCACTATCGAAAGATCCTGTTTGTACCAAAGAAATGTGTCATAGTTTTCAAAATAGAAGAGATTTAGTTATTGAGTTATTATCTGAGATTAAAGGCTTAGAAATTAATAAACCAGAAGGTGCATTTTATATCTTTCCTAATATATCTAATTACATCGGTAAAAGTTATAAAAACTATCAAATTACATCGACAAATGATTTATCTATGTTTTTATTAGAGTATGGAGGTGTGTCCACTGTTTCTGGTACTGCCTTTGGAACTGACAATTACATCAGAATTTCATATGCCGCTTCCGAGAAAGAATTAATGCAAGCATGTAAATTAATAAAAGATAGTTTAGATAAACTAAGTTAAATTATGAAATTAAAAATTCAACTTATTCTTTGTTTGATATGCATACTAAACATCTGTTATGCTCAAAAAGAACTTCCTTTAAATAATGCAATATATGACAACCAAGTCTATCACTTTGGATTTACAATTGGTGTAAGTAATACAAAGTTTCAAATACAGTATGGTGATTTATTTACACAACAAACTGATTTTGAGCAAATACTTTCTAAGTATCAACCAGGATTTAATGTTGGAATTATTATGGATTTAAAAATTGGAAAAAATAATAATTTAAGAATTACTCCCTCTTTTAATTTTACAGATCAAAAATTATATTTCATTACCAACAACATAGAAACTACATATCCAAGGAATAATACAGGTGTCTCTAATTTTGAAATACCTATATATTTAAAATATAGATCTAATCGTATTAATAATGGAAGAGCTTACTTATTATTTGGCGGTAATTTTATGATTGACATGAGTGCTAGTGAAAAATTAAGTCAATCTCAAAATCTGGAATTTTATAAAACAAACTATTCTATTGACATTGGAATTGGGGTAGATATATACTTTGCATATTTTAAATTTTCTCCTGAAATAAAGTACTCATATGGGTTAAGAAATATGCTCACAAATCAAGAAAATCAATACAATGACCTCATCAATAGATTATCAACAAGAGGGATTCTTATATCACTAACATTTGAATAATTCTATCTAAAAAGCAAATCCAACTGACAAATTTAGAAACGGTGATAAAACAGGATAAGTTCTCATTTCTAGGGGTTGTCCATAATTTGGATTATAATCACCTGATTCAAAATCAGGAGATCCATAATCATCAGGAACATCTTCGTTAAACTCTGTA
>PAVX01000037.1 GCA_002713285.1 Flavobacteriales bacterium | reverse complement strand
ATTCCAGTACTTAAACAGATTACTTCGTTACTTTTAAAATAAAATCTCATTAATCCCCATAATGCATGACTAACACCAACTCCAACAAACTCATCTTTGCTAATTTCCAAAGGCCTTTCAGCAGCTATAGTGTTGAGTAACTTGTCAAATGGATTACTCTGATAATAAACTGTATTAATATCTTTATCAAGTTTTTGAGGCAATTGACTAATATATCTTTGTCTTATTTGAGAATAATAAAACCATTTTATGATTTTTTTAATTTCAATTTGAGACAGTTTTTTATCTTTTTTATGATAAGTGAAAACGATAATAGGTATAAGTGCATAAACAGAATTTATCTCTTTAGTGTGGTCAACATATGCTTGACTTTTCATAATATTCATCACATAATCTAACACTTCACTATCTAATCTAGCCCAAGCTGCTTGAATCGACTCTTTATTTTCAATAGAATGAAGTTTTTCCATTTTTGAACCCATATTATGCAACACACCAAGTAAAACATATATGATAAAGTCCAATTTAAAAACAAAACCATTTTGTTCAAGCTCTTTTAATTTAGCTTTAAAAAGTTCTCTTGCTTCTGGCCAATAACCTGAAATCTGGGCCAATGCAAGCTCAGCATCAGTCAGATTAACTCCACTAGCATTAACAATATAAAAAATATCAATTGCCTCTCTTAGTGATGCCTTAGGAGGGATTATTTGTTCTTGAAAATCTCGATCTTTTATTTTTTCAATTGCTCTAAAGTTGTCATCAATCACATTTTCTCTTTCTCTAGAAATTCGTTCACCATCTGATTTTTTTTCCAACTCATCAATTACATCTCGATATCTAATATTTCCTTTAAAAATATCAGTTAAATTAATCCAAAGAGGATCATTTGTCATGAGTTTAGGTTTATAGTATTCTAACAGCAGTGTTTCAACATTAATATATAAATTCCTAATATCTACTAGGATTTCATGTTCCTTGTAATAAGGTGGAATATCCCCTGTCATTAACATGTACAAAGTTGTAATTCTCTGTTGGCCATCCAAAATTAATTTTACGGCACCTTGTCTAGTGTCATACTTATGCTCACCTTTAAGCTCAGGTGGATTATTTGTTTCCCAAGTAAGCATTGTTCCTGTTGGATAATCATTAATTAATGATGAAATCAGATTTTTCGCATCATTTCTTCTCCAAACATATTCCCTTTGAAATGCAGGTACAAAGAGTTGTTTTTCGTCTATTTTATCTAGTATTTGTGAAATTTTCATAAATAAATATACAATTTATATAAACTAAAGTGAATAACGAGGTAGCAGTAAATGAACCCCACCCTATTTAACTGATTACAACAGTTTTACAAAACAAATTTTGCTCCGCTTTTTGTGCCGTTTATCAACTCGTTATAGCTAAATATAAAAATTAATATATTAACGGAGAGAGTTTATTTTAGAATATAAATGATGTTATTTTAAAATATATTTCTTCTCTATACTACCATCATCATAGATATATAACAAAGTAGATTGTTTAGAATCAACATTAACATCTCTTCCAAGAACATCTATAATTTTAATAAGTTGTCTATCATCCTTATACTCTAATTGAGAAGATATTACATCATTATTATTAGAAAAAGTTGGAGATTGAATAACAAAAGGGCCTATTCCATTTGGAACTCTCGCATAACCCATATCTGTTTGCTGTTCTCCAAAAGTCAAACCATCTACTAAATTAAAATTAGAATCTGATAAATACACTGCTTCTCCAGAAGCAGATAGTTTAAATGTAGCATGATTATCACCTTGATCTTCTTCATCATCATCAGCCCAAACAATAAAATACTCATCTGGAGCAAGTGCAATAGAAGGAAAATTGTATTTATCTAAAATATTTATATTATCTGACAAATAATAATCTCCTAAGTTGATGCTAGAATTACCTGCATTATATATTTCTATCCAATCATTAAACTCTCCGTATTCATCTGCTTGAGTCTGGTCATTAGAAGCCATAATCTCATTAATAACTAAATCACTCTCTAAAAATTCAGGCGTGACAGTATAATAATAGAACTCATACTCTGCTTTTTCCGGTAAAATAGATATAGCATTTTCATTATTTGCGCGAATATAATACTGAACATATGTACCACTTTCTGAAAAAGGAACTATACAAGAATAGACATCATCACCTGCTACTAAATCCCCATTCAAACCATTATCATGCATATCATAAGATATGAAATTGAAATGATCTGGTTGAGTAGTAATCATCAATTCTACTTGATTAACATTAGTTATTTTTGATGAAATAATGACCTCATCTCCATTTTGAGGATTTTCAATATTTTGTGAAACATATTCAATATTAGGAGTAGATTCGCTCATTAAGGGATGATCATTAAGAAAATTCTTTCTTGCCTCAAGTGTATTTAGTATCCCCGAAAGAGCATTCCAGTTATTTTGTCCTATATCAAAAAACCAATAATCATCATTGACATTGCTGTCATAACCATCACCAAATAGAGTATTTATATCATTTTGAGCTGAATCATATGACAAATCGCCTAAATCTTCTGCTCTATCTTCAAAATAACCTGTATTTATAAAATCATTCATTATAGTTCTTATATGGCTATCATAAATCTTTCGGTAAAGATCATTTTGTAATAAATTATAAATCAAAGGCCTATCTTCTATATATGGATCATATCCAAAATAAGGACTAGCCTCATGTAGATTTTCTACATCACCCCACCAAAAAGTTAAAGCTCCAACAAATGACTCACTAACATCCCAAGGAATAATTTGAAATTGACCATTTTCAGTTTGATACATATAGTAGTTTCTAACATTAACTAAACTGTATGTATCTGCATTTAATATGCAACTATTTACTGCTAAATACCAAAGTACTCTATCAACATTAAGATGATTTTCAATATTTTCAATATCATTATTAAGTGTGTATATCATATCCATCAACTCCTTAAAACCCGATTCACTTTTAAGTTCATAACTTTCAACATACAAAGTACTATCCATTCCTCTATAATCAAGATTAGGAGTTAAAGAACCTCCTGAAACACCAAACAAATCTTGATTTTCACATTTAAAAAAAACTCCATTACTTTCTCCAAAATGTTTATCTAAAAAACTAGTATTTATTGCTTCTGTATTAATATAGAGTCCAAGTAGGTCGGCATTAACATGTAAATTCATAAAATTAGCTTCTGGGGATGGTAAATAATTTTTATAAATCGAATAACCTAGTATTTCTTTTCTACAAGTAGGGTCAAATAATGTATTAGCTAATTTTAACTTATTGTAACCCATTAAATCCTGATTAGAATCATAATCGTTGAAATCTATATTATAAGGTTTTTTTGGGTTCCCTAAAGTAAATGGAATATAAAAAGTCGAGTTACCTTTATATCTAACAGCTACACTATCAAAAAAGAGACCATCTATTTCTAATGATGCTGGTAAAGTTAATTTAGTATTTTCTAACCATGACTGAATTAAAAATTCGTCATAATTAGAATCATAAAAGCTAATATTCACATCTCTCAACTCACCCCAATCATATAATTCACCAACTCCATCATAAATAGATTGTGAATTAAATAATTCTTGAGAAAATGATAAAAAAGGAATTAATAATATGACTAATATTTTTTTCATTCTAATTTCTGTGTTTAGTTACATATATACTGTGTTCGTATACAATGAAAAATGTCGGGGTAGCAGGATTCGAACCTGCGACCTCGTCGTCCCAAACGACGCGCGATAACCGGACTACGCTATACCCCGATAGACCAAGCGGAGAGAGAGGGATTCGAACCCTCGATACCGTTACCAGTATAACACCTTAGCAGGGTGCCGCTTTCAGCCACTCAGCCACCTCTCCGAAAAGAAGGAATGCAAATATATGTATATATTATTAGAGAATGAAATTAAATAATTAAATTGCGGGAAAAAATATTAAAAACATGAAAGAAGTTGTCATTGTATCATATTCAAGAACTCCAATGGGAAGCTTTGGAGGCGCATTGTCATCAGTAAGTGCTACAAAATTAGGTTCTATTGCTATTAAAGGAGCTATGGATAAAATAAATTTAAACCCAAACACAGTCAATGAAGTTTATATGGGTAATGTAATTTCATCTGGATTAGGACAAGCTCCTGCTAAACAAGCTGCAATATTCGCAGGGATAAGTGACCAAACACCATGCACCACCATTAATAAAGTGTGTTCATCAGGAATGAAAGCTGTTATGATTGGTGCACAATCCATTCAAACTGGAGAAAACAATATTGTTATAGTTGGAGGAATGGAAAACATGTCATCTATACCATTTTATGTTAATGATATGAGAAATGGGAAAAAATTAGGACACACACAAATCAATGATGGATTATTAATTGATGGATTAACTGATGTTTATGATAATGTTCACATGGGAGTTTGTGCTGAAATTTGTGCTGAAGAAATGAATATTAAAAGGGAGGAGCAAGATGATTTTGCATTAAAATCATATGAAAAAAGTAAAAATGCTTGGGAAAGTGGATTTTTTAAAAATGAAATTACACCAGTAAAAATTGAAACTAGAAAAGGAGAGGTTATAGTAGATACGGATGAGGAGTTTGAAAATATTAATACAGAAAAATTCAAAAAATTAAGAACTGTTTTTAAAAAAGNTGGAACAATCACAGCCGGCAATGCCTCTACTATAAATGATGGCGCAGCTGCCCTAGTTCTAATGAGCAAAACACAAGCAGAAACATTGAACCTAAAACCCATTGCAAAGATAACTTCATTTGCTGATGCATCTCAAGAACCAAAATGGTTTACAACAAGTCCAACACAAGCATTAGAGAAAGCCTTAGANAAAGCTGATCTAAAGAAAGAAAATATTGATTTCTGGGAACTAAATGAAGCTTTTNCAGTAGTGGGAATAGCNAATATTCAAAATCTAGGAATTGACAATAATAAGGTNAATGTAAACNGTGGTGCCGTTTCATTAGGACACCCACTAGGTTGTTCAGGCGCACGTATTTTAGTTACACTTTTAAATACTTTAGAACAAAATAATGGAAAAATAGGTGCTGCTGGAATCTGTAATGGTGGTGGNGGCGCTTCTGCTATGATAATAGAGAGTTTATGTTAAAAGGTATTTGTATTCTATCTGCAATACCTATGAGGGCACATAAATCTGATAAATCTGAAATGGTTAATCAGGTTTTATTTGGAGAAACATTTCAAATAATCAACAAATTAAAAAACTGGAGTTACATAAAATTAGACCATGATCAATATAAAGGCTGGGTAGATAATAAACAATATGAGAGACTAAAACACCCAATTACCAAATATATTATTTGCAATAAAAAAAATGCTAATATTAAAATAAAACAAAGCAGTCAAACTATAGTACTTGGAAGTTTAATCCCATTAGATCCAGCACTCATAACTCAATTTAATATATTACACACTGTATCATTTTATGAAACAACCCCATTTCATACATGGTTTGTTAAAATTGCTAAAAAATACCTAAACTCACCATACCTTTGGGGAGGTAGAACTCCTCTAGGAATAGATTGCTCTGGATATACACAAATAGTATATAGATTGTTTAACATACAACTACCGAGAGANGCATCTGAGCAAGTAAAAGAAGGTGAAACAGTGTCAGATATCACACATGCTAAACTAGGAGACTTAGCATTCTTTAGCAATAAAGAAACTATAACGCATGTTGGAATTTATTTAGGTAACAATAAAATTATACATGCTTCTGGAAAAGTTAGAATAGATACATTAGACAAAAAGGGAATCTTTAATAAAGATTCTAAATCATATACACATATCCTAAAAATAATTAAACGAGTATTTTAATTACTTAATAACAATTCTATTAGAAAATGTATACGAATCGATGTATATATTCAACAAATACATAGAATTTGGTAAAAAGCTAAGATCTAAGCTTATAGGTCCTAGTAATTCCTTATTCTCTGTTAAAATTAAATTGCCTTTTAAATCACTAACAGTAACTTTAGCTACAATATTAGAATTATAATCTGATAATTTAATATTAAAAATGCCATTTGAAGGGTTTGGATAAACAACGATAGAACCGTTTAATAATTCATCAATAAATAAATATCCTGAAATTGTATCATCATCATCATTATCTATTCCATCTCCATCAATATCATCATCTAAGTCATCAGGTATACCATCACCATCAACATCGTCATCTTCACTATTTACAATTCCATCTCCATCAATATCATCATCTTCATCATTATCTATTCCATCNCCATCAATATCATCATTAGGAGACTGATAAAATATAGTNTCTGAATACCAGTAACAACCATATTCATCTGAAGAAATAAACCAATAATAGCCATCATTACCTTCTACATTAATCTCAGTTCCTTCTCCATAATACACACCATCACCGTTCAAACTAGTACTAAAATACCACTCTATATCATATACTGTTTCAGACGTTGCTAATACTAACGTACCTGGAATAATAGATGGACTAAATTCACTATCACATTTAACAACATCAATTGGAAAAGAAATACCTGAACAACCATTTACAGTTACAAATTCAACATAATATGTTCCTGATTCAAGAACATCATACATCGAAGAATCTGCGCCTGGAATCGCTTCTCCATCAAGAAACCATTGATAAGAGAGTGCATTAGTATAATCTACATAAACTATATATGATTCTTCATCAAAAAGAGTTTCTAAATCTGGTTGTTCAAATACACTAATTGTTTCAGTTGCACTAATTGCATCAAGTGGTGTCTCACTAGATACAATAGANTACGTTCCATTCGAACACCCTGAACTAAATGAATGCTGTCCATCTTCTAAGTTAAGAACATAGCTTCCAAGTAAATCATCATCTGAAACTTGAACATCAAGAGGTATCCCTAACATGTCTTCCAAACCATCTAGTATATCCCATGCCTCTGTGTCCCATATTTCAACAGTATAAGGAGGATTATTTAGCGTTAAATTAATATTTGACCAAGAAGCAGAAGTGCCTGTAACATACTCACCAGATCCAATACCTCCCGTTTGATATATTAAATTACTATTCGCGTCATAAATCTTGAGAAATAAATCTGGATCAGACCAACATCCTGAACCAATCAACCATAAATCCCAACAGTACTCTTCAAAATCACCTCCATAACAATCATCAGAAACCCAATCAATATTAAAACTATTTAACTCTATATTACTAGCAGTCAAATTAGTTACTAATGTCACATCATAATCTCCAGGTTCATCATATATTTGAGTTTCAGGATATTGATCATTACTAGTAGNACCATTACCAAANTCCCAATTATATTCAACATCATATTCATCACTAGTTATTAANGCTTCAAAAGTTACATCTAAATCTTCACAACCATTACTTGGTGAATATGTAAAGCTCGTATTTCCACCAGAACCAGGATTGACAGTAAGATATAAATCAAATTGTGTTGGATAAGCAATGTCAAAACCTACCGAAGCAACTGTAACATCAGCAACTACATAAACTGTAACCACATAATCACCAGATGCAAAAGGTACACCATTAACATTAGCACAACCAAACTCATTCTGAGACGGATAAAAAACCATTGATTCATTAGAAAGTTCTACAGAAAGCCCTATTGGTAAACCGGTAATTTGTGTAACCGTTAATGCAGTTAACGTGACTTCAAACCCCTCAGCTTCAAAAGCAACAGGCATCCAAAATGTTAAATCAGTATTATAAGATTCTCCCACAGTAGCATTCGGTAATTGAATAGGGCAAATAGTTGGGAAAGCTGGTGAAATGGTACAGCTTTCGTCATATGTACATTGTCCATAAGTAAAAAAAGAGGCGAGTAAAATCGTAAGTAGTAAAAGTCTTTTCATAAAATTTTATTTTAAAACCATAATTGGAAGTATTTGAACACCTTCTGATCCAGTAGCACAAAGATAATACATCCCCGGCCTTAAATCATTGATAGTAACTGTTTTTTGTTGATTAATAATTTTATCTTCTTTCCATATTCTTTTTCCAAATCCATCATACAGACATAAAACTAATGGATGCTGGTTATTTTCTACATAAATAATAGATTGAGATGTAACAGGATTTGGTATACAAGTAAGACTAAAATAATTTTCATCTGTTATTGAGTTTTGAAACAATATATAATCATAATACACCGTATTAGACACACATGTCCCATCATCATATTCAAAACTGACAGTCACACCGTATAAACCCGAACTTGTCGGATAAATTTGATATGTTTCAAATTGACTCCCTAATAAAATATTACCATCTAGAGTCCACTCATAAGCATCATACCCATCAAGGGTATTTAACCAGCCACCAGATTCCCAGATATCAATAATTAAATCATTAGGCATCAGAATAGGGAATGAAATAGCACTAGAATAGCCTTCTGAATCAACAATCTCTAAAAAATACTCACCAGGATCTATATCTATTGTTGTAACTATACCCTGATTCACAGATTCATTGACAAGTAAAAAATCTCCTGTATCATTATACAAAGAATAAGTATAGCTAGGAACACCTCCAGTAACTTCAAACATTAATTCTCCACTTACATTGTCAGAACATTCAGGATTAACAATACTAAAATCAATTTCTATAGGAGGAATACAAGAAAGACAATTATTTATAGTTGCATCTGGATTATAATTTAATGAGTTAGGGTCTGTACAGCCATAAATAAGTAGATTTTCACAAGTTCCATCATCAAAAGTAGGCACCTCAACAGGCGGTATAAGTTGAGTACAGCCAAAATTATAATCAAAATTACAATCACATTCAACTGGACAATTATCTAACAAGGTGTTNATTTGATTAAAATTAAAATTACCTTCATTNGAATATTCAATAACATCATAATACTCAATGTAATTAGGACAAGTACACCCATAAATATATTCACAAGGATTCACAGAGTTAACAGGAATAGGATTACCATTTGCATCTAACAAAATATCTGTATTAACATTTGGACCCAACACACTAGGCACTCCTGGCTGCGCAATTGTATCTATTACATCTAAATTATTAATTGAAAAAAGCACAGTAGTGTCATTCATATTAATATTATGAAGTTGATATATAGTATCTGATAAATATACATACGGATTCGATTCCCCATCATAATCATAATCATTATAATTTTCTGCTATAGGATCTAAACAACCATACACAGGATCATAACACGTATTTTCATAACCTATNGTGTCACCATCCTCGATAATTGGTATAGGATAGAAATCTCCACCTTCCTGCATAAAAACCAATTCTTGAATAGTTGCATCTGGATTATAATTAGCAGCAAATGGATCAAGACAGCCTAAATAATAACAACAATCATCTAATCCATCAGGTCCTAACATATACGTTTGATTATTAAAATAATCAAAACAAGTTTCGCCCTCTGGATCAGGATTATAATTAATAGCATCTTGATCATAACAAGCATAATANACACAAGTAGCATCATCGACATTAGCAGCCATATTNTAATTACTAGCATTAATATCCGTACANCCCATATACACACAAGGTGTTGAAGAATCTAAATCAGNAGCTCCACCATATTGATAAACTGTATAAAAATTATCAGCATCAGGATCATCCTCAAAAGAATTTAAAATCCCATCTCCATCAATATCATTACTTGAAAAGAAACTAATAATATTAGATCCAGGTGGTAAGTCTGNTAAAGGGTCAGTAAGTTCATAGGTTCCATCTATTTCATATAATATATTTGGATCTGTGACATTAATTCCAAGCGAATCATTTTGATAAAAGACACCATCAATATCTTCATAATTAGATGCATTTTCATCATCACAGCCATAATATAAACAACAACTATTAGAGCCTTCAAAATCAAATGAAACTCCATTATAAGTAATTGTGAATGATTCTGTTGCTGGTTGTTCATTAAAATCTATAGAAAAATNATTATCTGTAGCAAGTGATAAAATATCATCACCATTACAATTATAACCATAATTCATAGCATCTTCATCTTGACACGCGGGAAAATAATAACAAAAATTNACCCCTANTAATTGATTAGCACTTGGATTATAATTCACTGCTGCTATACCTGGAAAAGGACTAGGGTAATAAACAGATTCACCATCTTCATTTGTGTATAAAAACCTNTCATCACATTCATCAAAATCTCCATCTCCATCAGCATCAACACAAGANCCATCATCTGTACAACCTGGATTAATATAAAAACAACAATCTACTAATCCATCAGAACCNGAATCTAAAGTNTAATTATTAATTACATCTTCTGTACAAAACGNNCCATCATCACCAGCATAATAATTATCAGCATTAATATCATTACAAAATATACAAGAACCATCATCATCTGTTGCGTCAATATTATAATTACTTGCTAGTGAATTTGTACAACCATAATATATGTATTCACAAGAACCATCATTATCTGTTGCTAATGGATTATAGTTGGTAGCTTGATTATCTGTACAACCTCCAATTTCAAGTTCATCACACACTTGATCATTATCTATATCAATCAAACAATTACCATTACAATCATAATAGGTTGGTGGATATTCGCATAAATCATCATCCGCCTCTAAACAAGATTCACAATAATTACAAGCTGTTTCGTCAGAACAACCTGAGCTAAAAAAATCTAAATCAAGAATCTGACCAAAACCATTGGATACAAAAGTTGAAGTAAAAGGTGGTGAAGTATTCATAATAGACACCGATGCTTGATAGCTCTGTCCATCTACTTGAATAAACCAAGTAATTTCTTCACCTCCTTGAAAACCATTATCTCCTCCTGCCTCAGCACTCCAGAGAGCAATGGCTAATTGATTATTAGCAAAATCATCACACCAAACTTGATAACCACCACACATTAATTCCCCAGAATCATTCGTGTAAAAACCACCCAGTAAAGATCCACATGGAGGAGTTTCACCATCAAAAGATACAACATCTGAGGAAATCTGAATAGTCATATTTCCATCTGTTATATCATAATCCCACTCTTGAGACANACACAAATAACTTAGAGTAATAAAAAATATTAATACAAANTGTCTAGACATAAGATTATTTTGTTAAATCTATTACAATACTTTGATTAGTATCNGTTGATGTTAATTCAAGATAATACAGTCCTTGTGTTAAATGAGATAAAGATATTGGTAAGATATTTAAACCTTTATTAAACACNGTGTTATTAGACATATAAACTCTCTCTCCTATTGCATTAAAAATTGTGATATTGATGTAATCTTGTGCATTTAAATAAAATTCAAGAGAAATATCACCTGAAGACGGATTTGGAAAACAAGATACATATTCAAGAGTATTATTATATTTTGTTTCCAATGCAATAGAGGATGCAATATTAATACCATTAATACCAAAATAATCCACTCCTTCTAACCATTCCACTTTTAAATTATAATGCTTATCTAATGACTGGTCCCAAAACTCAAGAATAAATTCTTCTCCATCTAGCATACCATCTTTAACAGAAGATGATTTGTCATCCGCCCAAACTACAACAACATTATTATCATTATCTAAAACAGATACTCCAACTAAATTACCCTCCTGGTCAAACACTGCCAATTCATCTCCATAATCTAATTCATACTNACCCCATGCNTCCAGTGGAAAACCAATNACCATATTAGCATTAGTAGTCTCAATATCAGAGTAATAAACTGGNTGATCAAAACCAATNCTTCCAGCTGTTNTCGGTCCATCTACAGCATCAACATAATCACTATTAGAAGGATATGTAAATAATTGATCATCTATCACNTTTAAAATATANCCTTCACCTGCTTCCATTTGATTAATCGTNTTAATACCTAACTCTGGCCAATAAAGATTACCCGCATCATCTTTTAATATCTTAATATTAGCATCAATATCTTCAAGAGCTACACCAACTTCTTCTGGAAAATATCTTGGATAAGAAATATAATTCCATCCAGACAGTTCGAAGGAAATATCCTCTGGCTGAATAAAATGTCCATCAACCACAAGTTCATTAGGAGCCCATGTTTTTACCGCATAAGCATCTTCTGTATTAAATGATGTTAATGTTGTAATGTTAAACTGTGGCCAATACACAGAGTTGTTAGCATCTTTAAGAATAATCAGCTCTTCTGCTATTGGTAAGAAGAGTGACTGAACTGTTTCTTCTGTAGACATATAAGTAGATATCATATCCCAATCAGAGTATGGATTCTCATTAAGTGGGATTATTTGATAAGTAGCAAATACTGAACCTAACAGACCACTCTGACCACCAAGATTAAAGTACCGCTCATCTGGATAAGAGTCATCATATACAGCAAAACCATGAGCTTCTATTTCTGTTTCACTACTCCAAACTCTCCAATTAAACTGTTCACCTTGATCAAAACCATCAATATCACTATCATTACCATAAGCTATTAGTTGAATTAATTCACTTCCGTCTAACATAGTATAACCACCACACGTTTGTGTACCATCATCATTACCAAAGAAAAC
>PAVX01000036.1 GCA_002713285.1 Flavobacteriales bacterium | reverse complement strand
AACCAACATTCTAGGACAAGAAAACACAACCATTAAAAATCAACCATTGATAGAAATCTATGATGATGGTTCGACTGAAAAAAAGATAGTGATAGAATAGGTATCAACCTAAAAGTCCCCTCTTACTCAACCGTCACAGACTTAGCTAGATTTCTAGGTTGATCAACATTACAGCCTCTTAAGGATGCGATATAATAAGAAAATAGTTGTAAAGGAATAGAGTTTATTAATGGACTTAGATAATAATTAGTTTTAGGCACCTCAATAACATGATCAGCAATTTTACTAATTTGATTATCTCCAATAGAAACAATTGCAATTAATTTTCCATTTCTTGCTTTTACTTCTTGAGCATTTGAAAAAATTTTCTCATAATTTCTTTTATTAGTAGCAATAATAATTGTTGGCATATTTTCATCTATTAACGCTATTGGCCCATGTTTCATTTCTGCAGCAGGATAACCTTCTGCGTGGATATATGAAATTTCTTTTAACTTTAAAGCTCCCTCTAAAGCAACTGGAAAGCTAACACCTCTTCCTAAATAGAGAGCATTTTTAGCATCTTTATATTGTTTTGCAATTTTTTCTATTTTTTTACTACAATCAGATAATGTATATTCCATTTTTGTATGAATAGACAATAATTCGTCGGTAATTTCTTTAAATTCATTTTTCGATATTTGGTTTTTTAGTTTTGCTATTGCTAAAGCAATTAAAATAGAAACGGCGACTTGTGCTGTAAATGCTTTTGTAGATGCTACTCCTATTTCTGGACCAGCATGTGTAAATGTTCCAACATTAACTAATCTTGATATAGATGACCCCACAACATTACAAATNCCATATACTAAAGCACCTTTTTCTTTAGCTAATTTTAAGGCAGATAAAGTGTCCGCTGTCTCTCCGGATTGAGAAAATGCAATTACGACATCGCTCTTATAAATTACCGGGTTGCGATATCTAAATTCAGAAGCATATTCTACTTCTACAGGTAATTTTGCTAATCCTTCTATAATATATTCTGCCACTAAACCCACTAACCATGAAGAGCCACACCCAACAATAATAATGCGTTTTGCATGATTAAATTCTTTTATGCTTTCATTAAAACCTCGTAATTTTATTGTTTGTTTTTTCTTAATGATCCTTCCTCTTAAAGTATCTACAATTGACTTGGGTTGTTCNTAAATTTCTTTTAACATGAATGTTTCAAAACCACCTTTTTCTATTTCTTCTAATTCAGTAGTCAATTTTTGTATACTTGGAGACTTTATTTTTTTATCTATTGTCAAAATAGACAATTTGTTTTTTGAAATTTTTGCTATTTCACCATCATCAAGATAAATCGCTTTTTTTGTGTATTTTAAAAATGGCGAAGGATCTGATGCAATAAAATGTTCTTTTTTACCAACACCTATTACTAATGGACTGCCTTTTTTGGCCAAAATCATATTGNCAGGCTCTTCACTACTAATCACAGCGATAGAATATGCACCAATGACTTGAGTTAATGTTTGCTGAACAGCTTCTAATAAAGATACATTTAAATCATTTTGGATATATTCAATTAAATTAATTAAAACCTCAGTATCTGTCTCAGATTTAAATATATATCCTCTTTGAATAAGTCCTTCTTTTAACGAGTCGAAATTTTCAATAATACCATTATGTACGATTGCTAATTTTTTGTTCATTGAAATATGAGGATGAGCATTTTTATTATTTGGTTTTCCATGCGTGGCCCACCTTGTATGCCCCATAACCATTTTTCCAAANGCATCTTGAGGAATTAAATTTTTCAATTCGCTAACTTTCCCCTTTTTTTTATATAGCAGTATTTTACTAGATTCTAAGTACGATAATCCTGATGAATCATAACCTCGATACTCTAGTCTTTTTAGACCATCTATAACAATAGGTATACCATTTTTTTCACCTATATAGCCAACTATACCACACATACTGAATTAACCCTGTTCTTTTATTAATAATAAATCTAACTTAACAGGGTTGTCATCATTATTGTTCAAGATTACTCTGTCAGCGTTTGAGTTATTAAGATTAGGATATAATTTAAACACTGGATAATCGTCTTCAGTAATTATATGTTGAATAAAGTTAGTTAAATCAAATTTATACTCAGTGTTTAATGAGTCAATATAGCCTCCAGTATAATCAGTGATATTGTCACCTTCATATACGAGCATTAATGCTTGAGGTGCAGGGAATTCATCATTATTGTTATGAATCGATATGCTTAATTCGGCATCATTAACAGNAATATAATGTTCATTTTTCAGATTTTCTAAACCGGTGATTTCTATATTAGAATATATGCCGCCCATAGATTGTAGAGGAATGAGGGTATTATTTTCGAGTACAGATGTATTTACATAATCATGCTTAAAGTAGTTGAGTCTTTTTTGTGAACCTATTTCAAAATTAATAGTGTCCACGTTTCCTTCAGTATTTATATATTCAACATGAAGAAAAGCAGAGTCACTTGTTGATGCTAAATACATAATTCCACCATCTATAGAGTTGATGGGCTCTATTTCTATTTTAAACCCATTAAAAGCTTCTAAAAAAGTTTCATTATCAACAAGCTCATTTTCATTTAAGTTGAGTATTTCATCGAATCCAAAATTCGCTTCTTGCAAGTTTAGTTGGAGGCTGTTCAAATTTTGAATATCCGCCAAATTTTTAGTTACTGAAGTAATAAAATTCGCTGAGAAATCCGTCTCATTACCATTCACATCACTCACATCCACGATGTTCTCATTTAATTCGGAGACATTAATGACAAAATCTAACTTATTGGGATCAACTCCCTCTTTACTATAAAAATCAATATATGGAATGTTTAAATAGATATTTTCAATACTTTGAGCATTAAAACTCATGTTATTAGCAGGAAGTTGTATTTGAAACGAAAATGATGCGTCTGTTTGCCCAAAAAATGGATCTAAATAAGATCCTAGTAGACTTGTTGAGCTTGATGCAGAGACACTATCATCAATTTCAGGATCCGACGATATAATTACATCGCCGAGATATGTCTCTAAAACATATTCTCCTTGATTTAACAAGCTATTTCCAATTAAACTTTCTTCATTTTCACATGAAAACAGAAATAAAATGAATACTATAAGGGTATAATATGGCCAACAGATCTTCATAGAGATTAAACTAATTCTTCAGAAAAAAAATTTTGATAGAAATTATAATACTCTGTATATTCTTCAGAGTTTAAAACAGGAATACCATCTTGGTAAGATAAATCTGAGCCATGAGAATTTTTATAACTTTCTTCGAAAATAATTCCGTCCGAGAATTTAGAGGCAATTTGCCTTAATGCTTCTAAATTAGGATTCTTTAAAACATCTAAGCAGTTATCTTTAAATCCATCAAATTGAAGTTTAGTTATTAACTCTTGATTTAATNTCCCTTTAAATTTCTCATTGTGAAATGAAGATATAATTTTAGTATCCTTAAATACGGGATGATTAAAATATAATTTCTCACCATCATCATTCTCACCTTCTTTTAAATATAAAGGCAANAGGCTTGTAAACCATCCATGACAATGAATAATATCGGGACTCCAGCCTAACATTTGTAATGTCTCTAAAACACCTCTGCAGAAAAAGATCATTCTTTCATCATTATCTTGTATTAATGATTTATCTTTTTCGTTAAGTATTAATTTTCTTTGAAAGTATTCTTCATTATCGATAAAATAGACTTGTAGTCTTGCTTGCGGTATAGATGCAACTTTTACAATTAGTGGCTGATCAATATCATTCACAACAATATTAACACCAGACAACCGTATCACTTCATGTAACTGGTGTCTTCGTTCATTAACGCAACCATATTTAGGCATAAATAAACGAACTTCAGCTCCTTTATTCTGCTTGATTATTTTTGCTAAATCAAGGACATTTTCTCCAACATGTCCTTCTTCCGTGTATGGTGTAATTTCTTGAGAAACAATTAGAATTCTTTTCTGCATCGACAATCTTACTTTAATTAGGCTTTGCAAATTTAATAAATTTTNCCTTCTTTTTAAAAAAATAACGTGCATTTTAGCAATAAATTATATTAAAATTGAAAATAATAAAGGACATAAATAATTTGACAAAATCTATACTAGGGATTAAAGAAAAAAATCAATTCATAGGATTTGTTCCCACAATGGGTTGTTTGCATAATGGACATTTATCATTATTAAATCAATCTATTAGTGAGAATGATATTACCATATGCTCAATTTATGTCAATCCGACTCAATTTAATGACAAGAATGATTTCTTAACATACCCTAGACATTATAATCTAGACATAGATCTTTTAAAGTCAATTGATTGTGATTTACTCTTTTTACCCAGGGATCAGGAAATGTATCCAAATAATGATGCGGATATAAAATATTATAATAGCAATTATATGGATATATTGGAAGGAGAGAAAAGACCTGGTCATTTTTCGGGCGTAATTACTATTGTAAACAAGCTGTTTAATTTGATACAGCCAGATAGGGCATATTTTGGAGAAAAAGATTACCAACAATTATGGATTATCCAATCATTTACTCAAAATTGTCAATTGCCCATTGAAATTAAATCTTGTCCAACTATTAGAGAAGAGAACGGCTTGGCTTTAAGTTCAAGAAATGTACATTTAACAGCAGCAGCAAAGGAACAGGCAGGAACTCTTTTTAGTACCCTTGAATTATTTAAGAATGAAGTTAAATATAGAGGTATATTAAATGAAGTTGATTTTGCAGCTTTAAAACAGAAATTAATCAATAGTCTTCTAAGTAATTCCTTGATAAAATTGGATTATTTCGAGGTAATTGAAGAGGAATACTTTAGATTTGCTAGAGAAATAAAAAATAATACAAAATATCGGATTGTAATAGCCGCATATGTTGGTCGGGTTAGGTTAATAGATAATATGTCGATAGAATAGTTCAAGCTTATGTTGATACAAATACTTAAATCAAAAATCCATAGAGTCAAGATTACTCAAGCAAATGTTGATTACATTGGTAGCATTACAATTGATCGAGAATTAATGGAAGCTGCAAATATTATTCCTGGTGAAAAAGTGCAAGTCTTGAATGCTTCCAATGGTGAAAGACTTGAAACATACGTTATAGAAGGGGAACAAAAAGGTGAAGTATGTATTAATGGACCAGCTGCTTTAAAAATGAAAGTTGGGGATATTGTTATTATTATTGCATATGCTATTTTAAATCAAAAAGAGGCCACTACATATACCCCAACTATTATATTTCCAAATGAAGTAAATAACTCAATTCAATAATGATCCAAGTATTATTAAAATATCTCAAACCATTAGGATTTTTAGGATTAGGATTTTTATTATTATTTGTTGCATTTAAAGGTGTTAATTTCGATGATTTGATAGAGGGGCTATATATAATTCCTTTTCAGTGGGTTGTTTTATCTATGTTATTTGGTTATTTAGCATTTGTGTTTAGAGGGCTAAGATGGTATTTGTTAATTAAACCTCTTGGATTTAAGCCTAAAGCATTTGATTTAATTAATGCAATTGCATTTGGATATTTATTCAATTCTTTTATACCTAGAAGCGGGGAGATTGCTAGATGTACAGCATTAAATAAAGTTTCCAATATTCCTGTCTCTAAATTATTTGGACATGTGGTTTTAGAAAGAGTAATAGATTTTATCCTTTTAGTTATTTGTATTCTATTTTCAATACTATTGAATTATAAAGATTTTATGAATTTTGCGACCATATTTAGTGTGCCAAAGCAAGCAGGATTATATATTTTCATATCTATGTTGTTAATTTTTATAGTTTATCGTGGAATTAAACATCTTCTTTCTGTGAGTCAATTGAATAAGATATTTTCTTTTTTTCAAGGTATAAAATCAGGCTTTTTATCTATTCGATCTATGCCCAATAAATTTCTTTTCTGCATTTATACATTATTAATTTGGGTTTGCTATTTATTGATGACAATTGTTTGCTTTTACTGCTTTAGTGAAACAAAAGATTTGGATTTAGGGCAAGGATTATTTATTATGGTAGCTGGTGGACTTGGCATGGTTGTTCCTACTCCGACAGGTATTGGGTCATATCATTATTTAGTTATTCAGGCTCTTATGGTTCTTAATATCACTCGAGAGGTTTCTCAACTTTTTGCTATTATTGTACATAGTTCACAGGCGCTTATGATTATAATTGCAGGATTTTTTGCTATGATATTTTTATATCGTCAAAAAACATAAAAAAAGATATGAGTAAATTACATTTTTATTGTCAAAGTTGTGGTCATGAAACTCCAAAATGGCAGGGTAAATGTCCTGCATGCAAAGAGTGGAATACTATAGTCGAAGAAATTAAAGAATCTAAGACAGGAAAAAAAAGTTTTGGTATATCATCAGAATCAATTAAACCAGTATTAATTCAGAATGTATCCAATGATTTGACTACATATCGTAAAACGACGGATGTAGAATTAAACACTGTTCTTGGTGGTGGTATTGTTGATGGTTCTATTATTTTATTAGCGGGGGAACCAGGTATTGGAAAATCGACATTATTGTTACAAACAGCATTATTAGATCAAAAAAATATATTATATGTTTCAGGTGAAGAGGCTGTTACACAAATTAAACTCAGAGCAAATCGTATCGGAATTAAGAATCAAAATTGTCATATATATAGTGAAACGTCTACACAGAAAATCTTACATCATTGTAAAAACAGAGATCAAGCATATGAATTAATTATAGTTGATTCAATCCAAACACTTCATAGTGATTTTATTGAATCTCCAATTGGATCAGTTAGTCAAATTAGGCAATGTTGTTCAGAATTATTGAAATATGGAAAAGAGAAAAATATTCCAATTATTTTAATAGGTCATATTACAAAGGAAGGACAAATAGCAGGACCTAAAATTTTAGAACATATGGTAGATGTTGTATTACATTTTGAAGGTGAAAAAACACATTTATATAGAATTCTTAGAGCTCGTAAAAATAGATTTGGCTCAACGGCAAAAGTAGGTGTCTATGANATGATAGACACCGGCTTGAAACCAGTATTAAATCCGTCTACTATATTAATAAATGACAGAAATAATCAGTTGAGCGGAACAGCGATTGCATCTACATTTGAAGGTCAAAAGACATTCTTAGTAGAGGTTCAAGCATTGATTACTCCTGCTGTATATGGTACGCCTCAACGATCTGCAACAGGATTTAATTTAAAGAGATTAAATATGATATTGGCTGTGTTAGAAAAAAAATGCGATTTTAAACTTAGTACTCAAGATGTGTTCTTAAATATTGCTGGTGGAATTAGTGTTTCAGACCCCTCCATGGATCTAGCAGTCATTGCCTCTTTACTATCATCTCATAAAGAAATACCAATAGGGCCTACAATTTGTTTTGCTGGTGAGGTAGGTTTAAATGGAGAAATAAGGCCAATATCTAGAATTGATCATCATATTCAAGAAGCAGAAAGAATAGGTTTTAAAACTATAGTAATATCCTCATATAATAAGCGTAATACTCAAAAATTTAAAATTAAAATAATTGAATGTTCCAAGGTTATGGAGCTTTATAATTTTTTATCTAAATTATAACTTGGTTTTTTACAGATTATAGTTGAATAAATTATCTTACTATTTTTTAGTATATTTGTCTGCAAACCTATTTTACGGATTTAAATAATACAAAATGAAACAATCTATTTATTGCCTTATTCTAATTATGTTTTTTACTTGTTTTTCTTTTGCTCAAAATGAACAAAATGAGCCCATTCTTAGAAGTGGTTCGCGCATTATTATGGAGGAAGCATTAAAAGACCCTGAAAAAAGACAGATTTTAGAACAATTAGAAATTTTCACAGCAGAATTTATTGCTAATATGGATAATAATAGAATGAGTGGGCCATATATTATCCCGTTGGTCGTGCATGTTATCCATAATTATGGAGATGAAAATATTAGTTACGAACAAGTTGATAATGCTTTAACAAGACTCAACGAGGATTTCCAAGGTTTAAATGATGATTTATCTGAAGTGGTAGATTCATTTACTAATATTGTTGGTAACCCAAATTTTGAATTTCGTCTTGCAACTAAAGATCCAGATGGTAATTGCACCTATGGCGTAAATAGAGTAGCTTCACCATGGNCAGAAAATTCTTCTAGCACAAAAGTGATGTCTATAGCTAATTGGGATGACAGAAAATATATTAATATTTATATAGTTAGGTCTTTTGAGGAAAGTATGAGTTCGGCTGCTGCTTATGCTGTTAAACCAGGTAGTGGAAGTAGCGAATATGGGGATTATATATTTTTTAGATATGATTATTTTGGCGATTGGAATGTAAATAATGACTCTGGACCAACAGGTAGTCAATATAATAGACATGTTCCNACCCATGAAATGGGTCACTTTATGAATTTAGATCATCCTTGGGGAGGGAACAATGATGCCGCACAAGAAGATAACTGTGCTATTGATGATGGTGTAGAAGATACTCCGGAAACAATTGGNACAATTGGTCCTTGTACAGATGAAATACTTGCACAAGCTACTTGTGATGGGTCATTAGATAATGTCCAGAACTTCATGGAGTATTCTTATTGTATTTGTATGTTTACGCAAGGTCAAGCAGAAAGAATGTTGGCTGCAGCCAACAGTCTTGCAGGAAACAGGTGGTACTTATGGCAAGAAGATAATTTAATTGCTACTGGTACAGATGATGAAAGTATGAATAATAATCCTTATGCAGAATGTGCGCCAATTCCTGACTTTAAAGCTGAGAGAAGTTTAGGATGTGCAGGAACACAGGTTACTTTTGAGAATTTCACCTATAATTATCGTAATGCAGCAGTTAGTTATGAATGGGCCTTTGAAGTTGATGATAGCGATACACCTCTTATGTCAACAGTTGTAAATCCAACAGTCACATATGATAATCCAGGAAGCTATGATGTTACCTTGACAGCGTGTAGAGATGGTAATTGTAATACAGTTACTAGAGAAAATGCTATTACAATTATATCAGATATGGATATAACTCCAAGCGAAACTTCTTTACAAAATTTTGAAGTAGATGNTTTTGATTCTGATAATGAGACATTGGATGAAGTTTGGTGGGGTGGTGATGACCATGGAGAGCAGCATTGGAAAAGAACAGAAGAAACTTCTTATGAAGGAACGTGGGCATTAAAAATAAAGAGTCAAAACTATGGTTATGATCGCCAAGCTCATGCATTTGCAACTCCAGAGTTAAATTTATCAGATTTTAGTAATAATGCTGATGGGCCATTAACGATATGTTTTGATATAGCATATGCGAAAAGACTTCCATATAATGCTGTTGACTTTGATGATAATGGTATAGTAGATGGGGACCCATTTTCTATACATAATGACGCCTTAATTATATCATATAAAACAAGCTGNGAAGCAGATTGGTTTGATAGAGCTAGAGTTTCAACAAGAGAACAAGGGTCAGAACAATTTCAAGAAAGTTTATTTACTACGGATAAAGTATATTTTAATTCATTTATTCCACAACAAGATGAATGGGGACAGCGTTGTATAAATATTCAAACATTAGCCGGGATCGAAGAAGCAGTTATAAAATTCGAATTTCAAGGTACAGGACAAGATCAATATGATTTGCATTGGGTTGATGATGGGTTTAGTAATCAAGGCGAGTTAATTACTGCAAGTAATATTGGTGGAAATTGGTTGTATTTAGACAATATTCTTATTGGTCCTGAGGACTTGGTGAAACGTAATGATGAAAGCACAACTTCTAGGAATGATATTATGGACAACTTGGTTGTTTCTCCAAATCCTTCGTATAATAATGACGTATCGTTATCATTTGAACTTCTGGACAATTCATTAATTACAATATCTATTTCTAACTTTTTAGGATTAGATATTGGCAGAAAGCAAATGACTTTAAGTTCAGGCTCTNACAAATTAAAATTATCGGAATTATTTAATTTATCTAAAGGATCTTATATTATTTCGATAGAAAGTGACAGCGATCGTCTTTCAGATATTATAATTATTAGATAACTCCACATCAAGATTNCAATAACGAAATGAAGAACATAATATTAATTATAATTTTTTCATTTTGCTGTCATGATATCTATGCACAAATAGATCGGTGTTCNACAGATGAAATGGTNCAGAAGNAACTTCTNCTANATCCAGAAAAACAAGTAGTTTTAGATCAATTAGAATTATTTACAACAACTTTTATTGANAATTTAAATCATGGGAGATTTATAGACACTTCATATATTATTCCNGTAGTTGTNCATGTTATNCATAATTATGGTGAAGAACGAATTAATAAAAATCAAATACAGTCTGCTATCAAAGCTATGTGTGATGATTTTAATATGACTAATGATGATTTTGTCAATTCAAATGGTAACTTTATTCATTCTACTGTCAATAATAATGACACTGTAAGTGTTGTTGTNCCTCAAGATATTGAATTTAACTCTTCTATAAATTGGTTAGTTGAAAATGGTTCTTCNGTTCAAAAAAATGATACGATATGTACTTTAGATACTGGTTCGGAAATACTATTTGTAGTTGCAGATGATATTGGGAACACAAAATTTTGTGGAGGTATTATTACTTTTCTTTCCAATTCAACAAACATAGTCAATTCAGGTGATATCATAGCCAAAATTACTACTACGGAGGCTAGAGGTTTTGAAGACATTGCTGCAAATATTGGTGTAGAATTTAGATTAGCAACCAAAGACCCTGATGGTAATTGTTCAGAAGGGATTACATATAATCAATCTACACTTACTTATATTGGTGGTGAGAATGTTAAGGATGATACATATTGGGATAATAGCAAGTATTTAAATATTTGGACTGTTGCGAGCGTTGCTAGTGGTGCAGCAGCATATGCATATTATCCTGGCTCAGCCCCGACGAATCATGAAGGAATTTTATGTCAACATGATTACTTTGGCACTACTGGAACTTCTAGTAATGGAAATTGGAGACGTCACACCATGGCACATGAAGCGGGTCATTACTTTAATTTAGCACACCCATGGGGGAGCACAAATGATTCTGCACTAGAAGAAAATTGCGGGAGTGATGATGGTGTGGATGATACGCCAAATACAATTGGCGCATCTGGCTGTTTGTCTTATGCATCACAAATCTCTTGTGAAACTTTAGATAATGTTGCAAATATTATGGACTATACTAATTGTGCATATATGTTTACAAAAGGACAAAAATCTAGAGTGATTGCCGCATTAAATGCAACAGCAGGATCACGAAATAATTTATGGACTCAAAATAATCTTGANGCAACAGGAACGGATGATAATCATTATTTTGAAGACCCATATAGTGATTGTAAACCAATTGCAGATTTTAGGGTTGTTGGAGATGCTATAGGAGCATTAGGATTAAATGGGGGATTTAATGTTTCATGTCAGGATATGAGCTACAATATCCCTTCAAATGAGATGTCTTATGAATGGTTATTCCCAGGTGCTGAAACTTCAATATCTTTTGAAAAAAATCCAACAGTAACATATAATATATCAGGCCAGCATGATGTTACTTTAATTGTTNCCAACAGTAATGGTAGTGATACATTAATTAAGAAAAAATGTATTATTGTTTTAGATCAAGTTTCTGCACCATTTGCAGAAGATTTTGAGAGTGATGAATTTCCACTTAATCCATCTATCAATGAACCCAGTTGGTATATTTTAGACAATTACCCTACAGAATTGAATTGGCAAAAAACAACGGAAGCAGCTTACGAAGGTAATCAGTCTATTCGTATTAGAAGTCAGAATTTTAATTCTGAACTTAGTAGTGTAACGCAAGCTATATATACTCCAGAAATCAATTGTAGTGATTTTACACCTTCGAATAATCCAGANGAAACACTTAGAGCATATTTTAATGTTGCTTATGCTAAGCGAGTACCATATCAAGATCAGCAGGGAAATAGTATAATACCAGATAAATTAGTTGTATCTAGAAAGCATGCTAATCAAGATTGGATGGTNAGAGGAACATTTTCTGCAGACTCTCTTTCAAAGACAGATAAAATATATTTTAATGAATANACTCCAGAACCTGATGATTGGAAGTCATTGTCAGTTAACTTAGGAAACTCTGCAGGACAAGAAAGTGTTATTATTAAATTTGAATTTTCAGGNAAAGGATACCTTTCAGCTGACACAGTAATATTAACTAATACAGGTGGAGAATATATTAGTAATAATGTAGGAGGAAATTGGTTATATATTGATGATTTCAAAATAGGAAATCTCAATACATTAGATACAATAAGCCGATTTAACACAACAGTAATTTCGGAGGACAATAGAATTTTTGATTTATTTGGAAGACAGTATTATAATCGACGTTCTTTAAAAACAGGGGTGTATATTCAAAATAAAAAATTATTCTTTATAAGAGAGGACTAGTCATGAAAGTAAATTATTTATTTTTCACTTTCTTCTTTCTAATATGTGTTACACCTAGTATTAGCCAAAACATCAATCTATGTGGTACAGATTTGGTTATGAAGAGATATATTGAGACATATAGACCAAATTATAAAAAACCTATTATTGATAATATATCACGACATAGTAGTCACAACAACAACACTAAAATTATTCCAGTTGTATTTCATATTATACATAACGGCCATTTAATTGGGGAAGAAGAAAATATTTCACCAGAACAGATAGAGGATGCTATGAGATTAATTAATGAAGATTTTAATGCAATCAATGAAGATTTGGATAATGTTATTAGTGAATTTATTAATATAGTAGGTGATGCAGATGTTGAATTTAGATTAGCACAAAGAGACCCAGAAGGGAATTGTACAAGTGGAATTACTCGAACTTTTTCAGAAATGACCAATCAAGCAAATGACTGTGTTAAAAGTATTATATCATGGGATGATACAAAATATATAAATATTTGGGTAGTTGAAGATATTGATGTTGAAATAGGTGCAGCAGCTTATACATATTTACCAGGAACACTATGGGGTAACGAAATAGAGGGAATTATTATTAATCATGAATATCTTGGGAGCATTGGAACTTCCTCTAACACTCCTTATAAAAGACATACATTATCACATGAAATAGGTCATTATTTTAATTTGTCACACACTTGGGGTTATGGTTCAAATGGAGAAGAATAGAATTGTGGATATGATGATGATGTATCAGATACACCAAATACAATCGGCGCATATTCAACTTGTAATTTAGCGCAAGAAACATGTGGAAGTTTAGATAATATTCAGAATATTATGGACTATTCATCATGCACCTGCATGTTTACTAATGGACAAGTTGATAGGATGCATGCTTGTTTAAGTTCCGGTTATCGTAATAATCTATGGTCTAATAGTAATTTATGGGATACAGGAACCCACCCTGACTACAATAATTCAGAATGTGAACCTATTGTTGATTTTTTTATTTCACCTGTTAACAGAATTTGTGTTTCATCTCCTATTCAGTTTATGGACAATAGTCCACTACTTGATAATAATATTGATTATTCATGGTCATTTGTTGGGGCGGAGCCGGATTTTTCTTTAGATAAAAACCCTATAGTTGTTTATCCTGAAGCTGGAGAATATGATGTAACCTTAAATATTATAACAGATGATGGAACAAATAGTATAACGAAAACATATACTGTATATAATTCTTCCATGAATCTTACTGAAAGCTTTCAAAATACAAGTTTTCCAATTAACAATGATCCAAGTTTATCATGGTCAATTATTGGTCCTGAAACAGAAACAAGTTGGGCAAGGACTCCGATATCATCTACATTAACTACAGGATCAGTTCGTATAAGAAGTAGATTTTTTGATTGCTATAAAACACATTATTTATATACTCCAAATTTAGATTTAATTAATTTTGGATTAGGTGTTGGTGAGCCACTTAAAATGTGGTTTGACCTTGCTTATGGTAAAAGAAATAATGACACGGATGATTTATTAGTCATTTCATATTCTAAAGATTGTGGTAAAACTTGGCAGGTGCGTGCATCATGGGATACAGATGCTTTAATTACAACTAGTCAAAGTACTGTTGGGAATAACTTTATACCAAACAATAGTGAATGGGAAGAAAGATCTGTCAATATACAGGCAGCTGCCGGAGAAAATGACGTGATTATAAGATTTGAATTTAGTGGTGACAGAGGAAGTTATTTATATATTGATAATGTCAGATTAACAGGAGAGTGGATTGATATAGATGAGCTGTCAAACTCACAACAGTTAGATATAATTAATACCATTGATCTTTTAGGCAGAAAAAATACTAAATCTAAATTACAGATTAACATATATAATGATGGGAGTGTAAATAAAATTTATAAAATCGACTAATTACAAATGAAGCATGTATGCATAGGAACTCTTAATCATTTTGATTCAAATAGAATATCCATAGTATTAGAAGAACACAAAATAGATTTTTTTTTTAAATCTTCTTATGAATCTTCTTTACAATCTGGATGGATGGCTCCAGGATCTTCTTTTAATGAAAAATTACTCTTTGTAGATGAAATACAAGTTTCAAAAACAAAAAAACTATTAGAAAATTATATTATTGATTGGTCCCCATAATGTCTTCTCATTATTTAACAACTTGTAAAATTGAGGCATTATTAAAGATACAACTCTATCTAAAATCAGTGTTTTCATTATATTAAAATCTTAGACAGAATGTGACAAGTCATTATTTTTATATCTTTAGATATACTTATCAAAATTCTGATTAATGATTATAACAACAACGGATAGAATACCAAATAGAGAAATTACAGCTATTTTGGGTATAGCAAGAGGGAGTACTGTAAGAACTCGAAATATTGCAAGAGATATTTTTGCAGGCTTAAAACATGTGATTGGCGGAGAGATTAGTGAGTATACTAAACTGCAAGCAGAATCTCGCGAACAAGCCATTCAAAGAATGAAAGATGATGCTAAATTATTAGGTGCAGATGCTATTGTTAATATTAGACTCACAACATCTGTAGTTATGCAAGGTGCAGCCGAAATTTTAGCATATGGAACAGCGGTAAAATTAAAATAATGGAAAAATTCATTTTAATAGTCTTTATATCTTTCCTCATTTATTTTTTCTTTAAAAGAATAGAAGATAAAAAGAAGGAAAATTTTGAAGATAGGGAAAACTAAAAATAGAATTATGCAACGATGCTATTATTTATTTTTCATATTTGTATTAATTGCGTGTAACTCATCTTTAGATCGAGATCAATTCTCCAATGTTGTGTCTAATACTGACATAATTAAAGATCCCTTAACTCAAAAAATATATTTTGATAGTGCTAATCCATTTTCTTTTAAGGATATTATTACAAATTTAGATAATCAGCTTTCACAAAAGATATTTGGTGTGTTAAAGATGCCTACAAGATTTAATAAAAAAAACAAATATCCAGTTATTATTGCTGTTGCAGGAAGTAATGGTTGGTCGGAGCATCATTATGAGTATTTAGAAATGTATCGCCAGAATGGTATCGCCACATTTGAATTATGTAGTTTTCAAAGTAGGGGAATTTCATCTACTGTTGGCACACAAGTAGAAGTCACAACCGCTATGATGATTTTAGATAGTTATAGAGCTTATGAGCTATTAGAGAAACATGCTAATATTGACTCGAAAAATATAGGAATTACAGGATGGAGTTTAGGCGGAGGTGTAGCACTTTTCTCGGCATGGAAGCCATTAAATAATGCTATTAATAATCAAGTTAATTTTGCCGCGCATTTACCTATATATCCACCATGCGTTGTTACGCCAACGGTATTAGATTTTGGAAATTCCCCCATTCATATTTTAATTGGTGAATTAGATAATTGGACGCCATCAGAGGCATGTTTGGATTTGGTCACGGAATTAGGCAATAATATAGATATCACAATTTATCCAGAAGCTCATCATTCATTTGATAGCAATTCACCTATATTAATTAAAGAAAATGGCTATATCCTAGAGGATTGTAGGTTTGTCATGGATTCTAATGGAGCAGTGAGGATGAACTTTTTAAATATCCCAATGACAACTCCTTTGCTTCAAAAACTTGGACTCTTTATGTGTGCAAGACGTGGTCCTACATATGGTAAAAATGTTGTTGCTAAAAAGCAGGCGTTTAATTTTTGCAAGGAATTTATGACGCAGCACTTAAATTAAACTATTATGTTATTTATTTGCGATTTAGTTAATTTTCCATTTAACCAATCGCCACTAATTTCAGCATTATATTGTTTATAAAATTCAATTGCAGGCTTATTCCAATCTAACACTTGCCAACACATCCCATTAAGTTTTAATTTTTGACATATTTTTATTGTTGCATTAAATAGTTTTTTGCCGACGCCCTGTCTTCGATATTTTGTTTTAACAATAAAATCTTCCAAAAACAAAAATTTACCTTTCCATGTTGAATAACGTATCCAATAAAAAGACATGCCCACAATTTTATCATTTTTTTCAGCAACCAAGAAATAGTAGGAAGGAGCTTCATTAAAACCATCATTTTCTAAGTCCTTTAAATTAATAGAAACCTCATGTAATGAATTTTCATATTCTGCTAATTCTTTAATTAATTCCAAAATAGTTGGAAGGTCTTTTTTTTCACCTTTTCGAATTGTAACCATAATTACTATCTTTATTTTAATATGATTTTCTCAAAAATAAAAAAACATTTATCCATTTTTGGAATTCGCTTGTATCAAAATAGAGAATTGAAACGGATTCTTAAAGAAGATAATCAGGCTTTAAATCTTGTTGTAGAGTCTTTTTTGGAATTAAATGGGACAAAAAATCGTACTGAATATTCAAAGCTATTTCAACAATGTGAAGATTATAGGCAATCTCTTTTAGTAAATACAACACTTATTTCATATGCTATTTTTGGTTCTGAAAAGAAGCAAAGTGTGAGTGAAATTTGTAAAAAAGCATCATCACAGCCTATTTGGGCACAGTTTTTATTTTTCCTTGTTAGGAAAACAGATTCACCAAATGTATTAGAAATTGGAACAAATCTTGGTGTTTCAGGATCGTATATTTTAAGTGCTTTAAGAAATAAAAAAGACAGTAAATTCATTACAATGGAGGGCTTGTCAAGCCTTTGCAAAATCGCCAACACACAATTTAAATCACTTGAAACAGGCGTGTATTATGAAGTAATAGAGGGTTTATATGAAGACACTTTTCCTATGATCTTAAATAAAAAAATAAAATTCAATATTTTTTTCATAGATGGAAATCATAATAAAAAAGACACTTTACATTATTTTAATTCTTTAAAATCAATTATGAGTTTCCCAGCAATTGTTATATTCGATGATATTAACTGGAGTAAAGATATGCAATCTTTATGGCAAGTTGTGACGGAAGATGAAGATGTATCATATGCAATTGATTTTTTTAAACTAGGAGTCTTAATTATGGATGATTCTAAAAAAACATCGTCACCAATTTTCAAATTACACATATCTTATTAGATATAATATTTTCGACATAACGACAACAAGCATAATAATTATATATTTATATAAAAAATAATAATATGAGAAATATAGCACAATTAATTACTACAATTTTAGCCCTTGTATTTATAGGATACGTGATTATGGTTTCTATAAATTCAGAGCATAAAGAATTCAACTATCAATATGCAACTGTTGAGAATGACCCTTTAAATACTATAATATATACACTTGATAACGGACTCAAAGTATATATGTCTATTAATCAGGATGAACCTCGTATACAAACTAATATAGCTGTTAATACAGGGAGTAAACAAGATCCTTCAGACGCGACAGGGCTTGCACATTATTTAGAGCATATGCTATTTAAGGGTACTTCTAAAATTGGAACTGTTGATTGGGAAAAAGAATCGAAAGAGCTTAAGAAAATATCTGATTTATATGAAGAAAGACGTGGTGTTACTGTTGAAGACGAAAGAAAGGAAATTTATCATCAAATTGACAGTATATCATCTGTTGCGGCAACATATGCGGTTGCTAATGAATATGATAAAATGATTAGTTCATTAGGGGCAAAAGGCACCAATGCATATACTTCTTTAGAGCGCACAGTTTATATTAATGATATTCCATCTAATGAACTTGAAAAATGGTTGATTATTGAGTCGGAAAGATTCAGTGAATTAGTATTGCGATTATTTCATACAGAATTAGAAACAGTATATGAAGAATTTAATCGTGGACAAGATAATGATTGGCGTTTAGCGTGGTATGCTATGATGAAAGCTTTATTCAAAAAACATCAATATGGAACACAAAGTACAATTGGTACTAGTGAGCATTTAAAAAATCCTTCCATGGAAAAGATTCATGAGTATTTTAATGAAAAATATGTTCCAAACAATATGGCGATTATTTTATCAGGAGATATAAATCCAGATAAAACAATTAGATTAATTGAAAAGTATTTCGGCCACTTTAAATCAAAAGAAGTCCCAAAATTTACAGTTGCATTAGAAGACCCAATTGACAAGCCTGAAGTTATTAATGTCACAGGTAGTTCATCAGAGTGGATAGACATTGGGTTTAGACTACCGGGTGTTAGCGAAGAGGATATTTATATCTTGCCTCTTTTAGATGGTATTTTGTCAAATGGTAAAGCAGGATTAATAGATTTAAATTTAGTAAAATCTCAAAATATATTAAGCGGATATTCTCAATATATGATTGCTAAAGATTACTCATTGTTTAAGTTGCATGGAGAGCCTAGACAAGGACAATCATTAGAAGAGGTCAAAGGGTTTTTATTAAATGAATTAGAGAAAATAAAAAATGGTGAATTTGAAGAATGGATGCTTTCTGCAATTATTAAAAATTTTAAACTAGATGATCAAAAACGTAATGAATCAAATAGTTATCGTGCTCGAAAAATGACAGATGCATTTATTATGAATCAAGATTGGAGAACAATTGTTCATCAGAATGAAAAATTAAGTAATGTTACAAAAGAAGATATTATTAGATTTTCGAAGAAATATTTTGACAATAATTATGTTGTAGTGAACAAACTACATGGAAAACCAAATAGTATAAAAGTTGAGAAACCAAAAATTACAACTATTCCCTTAAATAGAGATACTGCTTCTAATTTTGCTATAAATTTCCATAACATACAATCCAGTAGATTAAGACCTGTTTATAATGATTATAATTTGGATATTAAAAAGTTTTCAATTAAGAATAATACACTGGGTTATTATGTTAAGAACACAACTAATGAAGTTTTTTCACTTAGCTATATAATAGATATGGGTAAGTTGAGTGATAAAGAATTAGCATTAGCTGTAAGTTATTTAGAGTATTTAGGTACTGACCAATATGATGCGAATGAGATAGAACAAGAGATGTTTAAATTAGGACTAAGTTATAGTGTCTTTGCTTCAGACGAGAGGGTTTATGTACAACTCTCGGGTTTAGAAGAATCTATAGAACAAGGAATTCAATTATTTGAACATATACTATCAAATGTGCAACCAAGTCAAGCAGTATATGATAATATGATATTAGATATTCTACGTGAACGTACAGATAATAAATTGTCAAAGTGGAGTATTTCATCTGGTATGAGATATTATGCTAAATATGGGGCTCACTCCTCATTTAATCACATGTTAGCTATAGATGATTTAAAAAGCATTAATGTTGATAGTTTAACAAAGAAAATTACCAAACTTATGTCATTTGAGCATTATATATATTATTATGGCAGAAAAGATGTTGCAGATGTAAAAAGTTTATTAGATCAATATCATAATACCCCAAAGCATCAAAAACCTACAATACCAGCAATCACATTCAAAGAGTTAACTAATACAAATAATAAAGTTTATTTTGTGGACTATGATATGGTACAATCAGAAGTTACAATGCTTTCAAAAGGGAATTCTTATGACAAGAATTTGATTCCATTAGGAAAATTATTTAATGAATATTTTGGTAGTGGTTTATCCTCAATAGTATTTCAAGAAATAAGAGAATCAAAAGCATTAGCTTATTCAGCAAGGTCCTACTTCTCAACACCTAGTAAATTAAATCAGTCACATTATATTACTGCTTATTTAGGTACGCAGGTTGATAAACTACAGGAAGCAACAATATCACTATTAGATTTAATGAATAATATGCCTGAAGTCGCGGGTCAATTTGAAGATGCTAAAATTGCAGCGCTTAAAAAAATTGAAACTTCAAGAACTAAAAGTTCACAACTTTTTTGGAATTATCTTCGTGCTAAAGAATTAGGTTTTGAGTATGATATTAATAAGGATATTTATCCAGCATTAAAAAAATTAACGTTAGCTGATTTAAAGTTGTTTTTTGATGAACATATTAAAAATAAAAATTATACTTTTTTAGTGCTTGGAAACAAAGATATGGTAGATCAAAATGCTTTAAAAGAATTAGGGAATTATGAAGAATTGGATTTGGATGAAATATTTGGATATTAAGCTAAATATTAGTGATAGTATTTTTTTAATCTATGTTTGAGTTTTTGAATTTTTGGATTAATTATCAATGAGCAATAAGGTTTATTAGGATTTAACTTGAAATAATTTTGATGATATTGTTCAGCTTTGTAAAAAACTGTGAACGGAGCTATTTCGGTTTCGATATTTTGATATATTTCTTCTATTTCTAATTTCTTAATATAATTTTCAATTTTCTCTTTTTCTAACATATTTGTATACAACATAATTGAGCGATATTGTCGACCGATATCATTTCCTTGTCTGTTTAGTTGAGTTGGGTCATGAGCCACAAAAAACACTTCTAACAATATATCAATNGATATTATATGTGGTTTATACGTAATTTTACATATTTCAGCATGATTAGTTTTTCCAGTGCTCACAGTTTGATAGTTAGCAGTATCTGAAGTCCCTCCAGCATATCCATTAACTACTTTCACTACTCCTTTTAAGTTANTAAATATAGCTTCTAGACACCAAAAACAACCACCTCCAAAATATATGTTCTNTATTTGCTTTTCCTCATTCATAGTGACAATGTTATAANATATGCTTTAATATTTATANACAAATTGTAANNCTTTANCATAATTGAATNATGATAATAAAAAAGCGGAAAACTTTTAGTAATCCGCTTTTGTGGTGCTACCAGGATTCGAACCAGGGACACAAGGATTTTCAGTCCTTTGCTCTACCAACTGAGCTATAGCACCAAAGTCATAAGTTTGCAAATATAATATCTATTTATTAAGAAACATAGTTCTTCATTTTATAAATTTATTTCTTTTATTTTTATAGTAGTTATGAATTTAGTCTTAGACATAGGAAATACAAATACCAAATTAGCAATTTTTGAGAATAACAAAATGATTGATAATCAAATAGTTCAAGTGTTGTCTTCGGATTATTTAAAAAAAATCATGTTACGTTACCCTGGTATAAGTAATTTATGTTTTTCAAACACATCATCTCCAGTTAATTATATTCAGGACTTATGTGTAGAATTTAAAGTAAAATATCACAATGTTTCTTATAAAGATAAATTACCGATTATAATAAAATATAAAACACCGGACACGTTAGGTCCAGATAGAATCGCTCTGGCTATTGGCGCAAGCATAAAATATCCAGGTAACAGCTTAGTTATCGATTTAGGGACTTGTATTACTTATGACATTATATTAGAAAACATATATCTTGGTGGACAAATTAGTCCTGGTTTAACTATGCGTTTATCCGCATTAAATCATTATACACATAATTTGCCTAAAATTAATTTTAAAAAACCTAACATTGATATTGGTCAAAATACACAAGACTCTATTTTAGTAGGTGTTTATGAAGGAATTATATCAGAAATAAATAGCATAATAGAAAAGTATAAAGCACGTTATTCTAATATCAATATCATTTTAACCGGTGGTGATAAAGAAATTTTTAAAGAAAAACTACAAAATATTAATTTTATTGATTCATATTTGTTAATGCACGGTTTAAATTATATTATTGCATCCAATGAATCATTATAGATTATTATTTTTTTTGGTATTGTTCATATCGTCTTTTGTTAAAGGCCAGATTAATACGTATTCACCATATTCATATTTTGGCTATGGTATTCTTAGTGAAACAAGTAATATAGCTAGTGTTTCGATGGGAGGCTTAGGAATCAGTTTGATGGATAATAATGATATAAATTATTTAAATCCAGCTACCTACTCTTTTTTAGATCAAACATCTTTTGAGGTGGGTGTGAAATCATCGTTTATTAAAATGTCTCAAGATTCTTTAGTTCAACGGAATTTTATTAGTGGACTTTCAATAATAGGCCTAGGTTTTCCAATTTCTAAAAAAATAGGTGTTGCTATTTCTTTATCACCTTATAGTAGTGTTGGGTATGATTTAACAACTACTGATTTAATTACTAATGAAATGAATGAGACTATTGAGTCAACTTATAATTATTATGGTTCAGGTGGTTTAAACAGGCTCTTATTTGGACTTTCTTGGAAAGCTATAGATTCTCAAAATAGTAATTTAGCTGTTGGTTTGAATTTCAACTATTTGTTTGGCTCTATTGAACGACAAACAACTATTTTTTCTAATAATTCACCTGTTTATTTCAGAGATAAAAGTGATAAAATTATGAATGGATTAAATATTCAATTGGGCGTTCTATACTCAGTATACCTTGAAGATATAGGGGACTACATAATTAATATTGGTGCTCAAATCCAACCTAATAGTACGATGAATTATAAGATTAAGACATTACAATCAATGTATACAGGACCCTCATATAATTTGAATAGTAGTGATACTCAGATTTTGTTAGATGACCCAGGGACTATTTATAATGATGATTTCCCAACTTCGTATGGACTTGGCTTTAGCGTACAAGATAAGAATCAAGAAAAATGGCTTATAGGATTAGATTATAATGCTACTTCTGCTTATTCTTCAACACAATCAGAATATAATTTGTCTAGTGATATTATGAGAAATTATACAGAATATATTATTGGGGGATTTTTTACACCTAATAAATCAGATATATATAATTATTTCAATAAGGTGCAATATAGGTTTGGTATTTCATATTCTTCAGGCTATATGGATATTGGTAGCATTACTGATAATGTCTCAGATAAGCTAAAAGATATTTCCTTTACATTTGGATTTGGATTGCCTATGAACAAGAAATTTTCAATTGCAAATATTGGTTTTGAGTATGGTGTTTTAGGAAATAATTCTCAAACAAATGTTATACAAGAAAATTATTTTAATTTATATATGTCAATGACATTAAATGAAAAATGGTTTAGTAAAAGAAAAATTCAATAATGAAAAAAATCATCATTTTATTAATAATTATTTCGGACATTACATATTCTCAAGATACAGGGAGATTAAATTTTCAGGACTTAGATCCATTCGATTCTTTTCCTCAAAATGAAACTAATTTGAATATTGGTAAGTATGGTCTTGACACATTGCAGTGTGAAGAAAATTTGACTATCTATAATGAATTTTATAAACAGAAAAGTTATAGTTCGGCTTTGAATTCATGGTTTTATTTATTTATACATGCTCCAAAGCGAACAAAAAACATATATATTCATGGAGCAACAATGTATAAGAGTTTCATTAAGAATGAAGAGGATAGTATAAAGAGAGAAATACTTATAGATAATTTATTAAAAATTTATGATCAAAGAAATATGTTTTATCCTGGCCAAGAAGGATTAGTGATGGGCTATAAAGGGGCAGACTTATATAGATATAGAAAGTCCAATGTAGATGCAGCTAAACAATCATATGATTTATTAAAAAAATCTTTTAACATTGAAAATGAAAAATCAACTGCTCGAACTTTAAATTATTATTTTTCTTCTGCTGCAAAATGCTATCAAAATGGAATTCTTACAAAAGAAGATTTAATTGACTTATTTTCTGAGGTGTCAAATGTTGTAGATTATAAGGACGCTGCAATTAATCAAGTTAATTTTGATTTAAATCAAAAAAGTCAATTGAATTCTAAAGAGTCTAAAAAGCTTAAAAAAAATCAAGATGAATTAGAAAAATTGAATGATGTTCGGTCAAATATGGAAAAGATACTAGCCCCACATGTGTCTTGTGAAAAATTACAAACATTATATCAAGAAAAATTTGAGATAAAGCAAGAAGATTCAAGTTGGTTAGAGCGTGCCGCACAATTATTAAAAAAGGGGGACTGTATAGAGACTCAAATATATTTTCAAATTGCTGGAAAATTATATGAATTAAATCCTACGCCGAAGTCAGCATTTTATATGGGCTATTTATCCTTAAAACAAGAAGATTATGTAGCAGCAGTTGATTATTTTAATCAAGCGGTTCAAGGTGAAGATGATAGCATTAAGAAATCAGATTATTTGTTATATCTAGCAAAAACATATGCTGCAATGGGGAGTAATAGCAAGGCTAAAAAGCACGCTTTAGAAGCAAATAGACAGAGGTCTGGCTGGGGGGATCCATTTATGTTAATCGGAGATTTATATGCGCAAACATCTAGATCTTGTGGCCAGAATACAGGAAATATAACAAATGATGAATTCAGTAAACGAGTGGGTTATTGGGCGGCAATTGAAAAATATCAATATGCTAAACAAATAGACCCATTATTAACAGAGGAAGCTAATCAAAAAATCAAAAAATATAGTGAACAAGCTCCTGATAAAACATCGACTTTTCAAATAATTGGCTTGGATCAAAATGAATATAAAATTGAATGTTGGTATATAGAATTAGTCAAGAATCCATATT